>DASZFN010000371.1:0-4320 GCA_035939715.1 Gemmataceae bacterium
ACCTGCCGGACGAGCCGGCAGGGGTCGGTGCGAGCTCGGGCGAGCCTTCCTAGCTGCTGAACTGTTTCACCTGCCGGACGAGCCGGCAGGGGTCCTCGCTCTTCTAAAAAGCACAACTTCAAAAAGCGCCCGCGAGGCCTCGCGAACGCTTCGGGTCAATGGAAGTTCGTGCGAGCTCATTGAGCCAGCCAGCTTCACCGGCCGTCGTCCACCATGAAGAAATCACGAGGGCCATGGGCGAATGGATGCATGCGGAAGGCGGCTCCGCCCGCTCCATTGCCATTGCCATTGCCATTCTGGGAAGACAGGCAGGGCCTGAAGCCGTTGAACGGCGGCCAACCGGGCTGCAGGCAATAATTGGGCCCATAGGCCTGGCCGCAGTAATTCGTGCAGTAGAAGCCCGGGCCGCAGGCGTCCGGCGCCTGGGGTGTATAGCCCGGATAATAGGGGTAGGGATCGGCCTGCGCCAAAGAACATGCCGTAACGGCAAGGAATAGCGCCGCAAACCAGACAAGCGTCGCTTTCATGGCGACTCCTTTGTGCGTGACATCCAGTTCATCGAGGAGGCAGCAACTGCTCCTGCCGAAAGCCTACCCCATGACCAGGAGCGAACATGCCGGAAAACGGCAGGATGAAACGAATTGACTTGCAGGGAAGTCCGCGAAGGCGGAAGGGGAGAAAAATTCCGCGCGACCTGGCGCCGGCAGGGACAGAACTTCGGGCAAAAACAGCGAGGCCGGAATCCGTCTTGGATCCCGGCCTCGGGGCTACGTGCTTTGCTGCCGGCGGCAATCTTAGTAACCGCCCATGCAGCCGGCGCCGGGAGCCGCGGGGCCGCCCATGCAGCTGCTGGGCACCGCCCACTGCATGGTCGGGCTCACGAACACCGGAGCGTAATTGATGCGGCAGGGGTTGCCGGGGCCGCCGCAGCCGCCATTGATCTGGTAGCCGTGGTTCTTGTAGTAGGCCACCCAGTCAATGTGATCCAGGGCGCAATAGTACTTCGACATGGCATTGTAATAATCGTGCCAGAAGTGCTGCAGCCGCTCTTCCTCAGGCGTGGTGCACTTGGGCCGGTGGGCGAAAATGTTCCACCACGGCTGATAGCCGCTGTAGCTCAGGCCGCCAGCGCGGGCCGTGCTTGTGCTCAGTACCAGGCCCAGCGCTGCGCACACGATCAAGGCTAACCGTTTCATCGCGACTCCTTTACAGGTTGCCCCCGAAACCGCATGCAGGGTCCGGACGGGCCTCGGTCATCCGCACGGTCTCCCCGGGGAACCCTGCCCCGGAACCTGCGATAGCAAGAGTAAAACGCGATGCGGCCTGATCCGTGATTAGGAGCGCCGCATCCGGCACAGTTAGCATCGGCTGGCCTGTAAGTAGAATGCGACGAAATCCCGCGGCTTGCCCCGCAGACGAAGTCGCCCTTTCCTTACGCCGCTTATAACCCAAACAGGGGCCGCAAACGGCGCACCTTGCCGAGAATGACACCCGTAGCGAATGGAAGGATTGCCCCAATAACTCAGCGTGCCAGGTTTCGCTCCACCAGCTCGACGACGTCGCGGGCACGCAGGCGCTGCTCGCCTACGGTGAATTCGTCGTTCTGCTTGAGCCACTGCCGCACTTTCTTCTCCGCAGCGACAACGGTGGCATGATTACGGCCGCCGAAATGCCGGCCGATCTCGCTGTAGGAGGCGCCGGTATGCTTGCGCGCCACAAACATGGCCAGCATGCGCGGATGGCTGACGGCCCAGGTTCTATTCTTCGTCTGCAACGAGCCGTTTTGCAGACGCAGCACCTGGCAGATGGCGCGATCGACGTCGGGCAGCTGGGCCATGCGCACCGCATGCCGCAGCAAATCGCCTAGTGCCTCCCGGGCCAGGGCCAGGTCGATGGTCCGGCTGCTTACCTTGCTGAGATGGCGAATACTATGCATGGCGCCTTCCAGCTCGCGGACGTTGCCACGGAGCTGCTCCGCAATGTAACGGAGAACGGCCTCGGGGACGGGCAGGTCTGTACGCCCCGCCTTGGCACGCAAGATATCCAAACGACTGCCGCAATCCGGAGGGGCCAGTCCCCAAACCGCGCCCCCGACAAGCCGGTCCACCAGCTCGGGCGTCAGCTCGTTCGCCAGGCGTGGATGGCAATCGCAAGCGACGACCAGCTGCTTGTTATTGGCTGCCAGGGCGTCAAAGGTGTGCAGAAACTCCTCCTGCGTGGCAGGTTTGCTCGCCAGGAAGTGCAGATCGTCGAGCAAAAGGGCATCGCATTCGCGGAAGTGTTTGCGAAAGCCGCTCAGTTTGCTCAGGCGCATGGCCTGCACGAAGCGGTTAGTAAAATCCTCCGCGGTCGCATAGCAGACGCGCCAGTCGGGATGCTGTTTGCGCAAGCCGGCGTAAATTCCTTCCAGAAGATGCGTTTTCCCGGTTCCCACAGGGCCGTGCAATACCAGAGGGTTGGCGCCTTCTCCCGGAGACTCGACGACACTCAGGGCGGAGGCGTAGGCCACCCGGTTGCACGGGCCGACGACAAAATCACTTAGCCGATGCCAGCGGCGCTGTGGCCTTGCGGCAGACGCCCTCTGCGTCTCCGGTCGAGATGGCTCGCCCTGAGGGCTCTGGCCTGCCTGATCGCTCGATTCCGTCTGATCTATCTCTTTGAGCGCGCCGGCCTGCTGCTGGGCACGCCGGGCCGCTTGAAAGAGTTCCGGATCGATGGCGAAGCGCGCTTGCATCGGCCGACCGAGCAAAGTGCTGGCCGCGGCACGGACATGCTCGCCAAAGGTGCTGTGCAACCACTCCTGAAAGAAGCGGTTGGGCACGCCGACGACGACTTCATTCTCATCCCAGGAGAGTTTGGTGTTTTTCGCAAACCAAAGTTCGTAGCGTTTCTCCCCCACGCGCCGGGCAATCATCTGCCCAAGCGACGCCACGACCTCACGCTCAGTGTTGGTCAAGGAAATCCTCCGCGCGCAATAGCTCCGCTAAAGTTTTGGAGGTTTGGATCGCTGAGAGGAGTGGTCCAGGTCGGGAGGGAAAGCCTTTCCATGGACCGTCAAAGCTCGGAGAAGAGGAGATTGTAGGCAGCGGTGCCCGCGTTTGCTAGGAGAATTTTTCTTTGCATCAAGAGCGGCCCCATGGCGCGAGCGCAAGCGAAGCGATCATTGAACTTGCGTGCGAAGGGCGGCGCCAAATTATTTTCCAGGAGGCGTGGAAAACCTGTCAACGAGCATCGTGGCGCGACGCGCTTCACCAGATCGCCAGGTAAACCTCGCGTCGATCGAATATTTCGAAGCCAAGCCCGCGGTACAATTGCCAGGCCGGACGGTTCCTTTTATCGACGGATAAGGTCAGCTGACTGGCGCGAGCGGCCTGGGCGTCGCCAATCGCCTTGCGCGTGAGTTCCTTGCCGATCCCACGCTGCCGCTGTCCCGGCACAATGCCCAGGTAGGAAATGTCCCATCCCTGCCAGTCCGCCAGCTCGCACAAGATCAACACGCCGGCAGCCTGATCGCCGTCGAAGGCCAGCCACCAGCGGCGGGGATCATGGACGCCCTGGGCCTGGTGTCCTTCAATAATCTCATCGAGCGTGCGTACGCCGTTAACTTCCGGACAATCTTCTGTCCCTTCGTAAGTCGCGAGGAGGGTCTGGTGAAAAAGGGTCCGGTCGCACTGGGTGTAATTCAGATAGCGCAGCTCTCGGGACGGTCGCAATAGCTCGGGCGGAAGCCCAAGATCATGCTTGAGATACCACAGCTGAGTGATATGCGCGAACCCATTGCGCTCGATGGGCGCGGCCAAAGAGGCCTCGCCGGGTGCCAGCAGGGTTTGCGCAAGCCTGGCGCCGCGCTGCCGGACCCAGCGGAGCGCCGCACGCAGTAGCGTGTCCTCAATTTGCTTGCCGTCGGCCGGCGAGGCCTGGGGCGGCCACACCAGGGCGCTGGCGCCGGGAACCGGCATGCAAACCATGGCCCCCAGCAAGCCGGACCGCCCCCGTACGACCCAGACGCCCGCCGGATCGAGTTCTTTTTCGCGCACCAGCTTGAGCGCATTGTTGACGCGTGCCGGCCGCTCGCGGTCCGAAACATGTTTGAAGACAAGGCGAAACGCCTCGGGCAATTCCCCGGCGTGTGCCTGTTCCGCGACTAAGGAAGGCCGCATCAATGGCTTTTCCTGGAAAAACACGACTGCAAAATGTCCACCGTAAATTTATCACACTACAATGAGAAGCTGCCCGAAAACTGCGCGTGCAAACCCGTAATTGCAAGGCTGGTTGTTTAACCCGGAGCCAGCGGCGACGGCGGGGCGCTGCCAGCTCCGC
>DASZFN010000372.1:0-8134 GCA_035939715.1 Gemmataceae bacterium
GCATGCGAATGACCAATGACGAATGACCAATGACTAACGAGCCTTGTTGAGATACTCTCGCGAGCTGAGCAGCGCCAGAATGATTTGCTCGTCGGCGACGCCTTGTTGTAGATTGCTGGTGAAGGCTGCCAGACCGACCGCGTCGGCGTTGCGGTGCAGGTAGAGGCTGTACCAGTTCTGCACGCGATCCTGCGCCGATTCTCGCTCGCTGCTGGACTTCGCCCAGATGATGGTCACCTTTGAGAGACGGCAGGTCGCCTTCGTGTCGGTCACGCAGTTGCTCAACACCGCCACGTCCATGGGACGCCTCATCCTCAACGTGCTCCTGTCTTTCGCCCAGTTCGAACGGGAGATCATCGCCGAGCGCACCCGCGACAAGATCGCCGCCGCCCGCCGCAAAGGGAAGTGGGCCGGCGGCCATCCCGTACTGGGCTACGACGTGGACCTGCACACCAAGAAGCTGCTGATTAACGAGGAAGAGGCGGTCCGGGTCCGGGAGATCTTCCTGCTGTACCTGGAGCATCAGGCGCTGCTGCCGGTACTGGCGGAGTTAGAGCGGCGGGGCTGGTGCAACAAACGCTGGCTAACACGCAAAGGGCAGGCGCGGGGCGGGCGGCCCTTTACCAAGCCCCGGCTCTACGAACTCTTACGCAACGTCGTCTACGTGGGCCAGGTCCGCTACAAGCAGGAAGTGCACCCCGGTGAGCATGCCGCTCTCGTTGATCCCGGGCTCTGGCAGCAGGTGCAGGACCTGCTGAGCGCGCATGGCAGCGCCGCCGCCTGCGCAGGGCGGCGCTCGTCAGGAGCGTTGTTGGGGGGCTTGTTGCGTTGTCAGCCGTGCGCCTGCGCCATGACGCCGGCGCACGCCGCCAAGCAGGGCGGCAAGCGTTATCGCTACTACGTGTGCACAGCCGCGCAAAGGCGTGGCTGGCGTACTTGTCCCTCCAAAGCGCTGCCCGCGGCGGCCGTGGAACGCTTTGTCCTGGAGCAGCTTCGGGCCTTGGCCGCGGACCCCGCGGCCTGGCACAAAGCTCTGGGCTCGACGCTGGCGCAGCAGCGCCTCCTGCTGGCCGAGAAAGAAGCCGAAGCAGGCACCCTGGACCAGGACTTGGCACGGCTGCGTGCGGCCTACCGCCAGGCCAGCCCGGCCCAGCGCGTCGCCCTGCAGGCGCCCAAGCGCCGGGTCAAGGAGCGGCAGGTCAGGCTACGCCAGGAAATCAGCGCACTCCAACAAGCACCGGGCAGCGACCGCGACCGGGTACAGACGTTGGCCGCCCTGAGCCACGGGGACGGCGCCACGGCCACGCCCGCACAGGGGGAAATCGTCCAGCGGCTGGTCCAGCGCGTGGACTATGACGGCAGTCAAGGCAAACTGACCATTGTCGTGCGCCAACACGACACCACGACGCCGACCGAGTTATCCGCGTAATGGTCACTGGAAGCGAGGAACCGATGACTACCCCCTACACGATTGCATGCACGGTGCCGTTTGGCCGTCACGGACGGAGCGGCGCCTTGCCTGGTACGGCGCAGCCGCCCGTGCCGCCCGCGCCCCTGCCGGGCCGAATCCCGCGTCTGGCTCGGCTCATGGCCTTGGCGCTGCGCTTGGAGAAGCTCTTGGCGACAGGCGCGGTCAAGGACTTCTGCACCTTGGCGCGCCTGGGACACGTCAGCCCGGCCCGCATCAGTCAGATCGTCAGTCTGTTGCATCTGGCGCCCGATATCCAGGAAGCGCTGCTGTTCCGCACTGGTCCCGAGCGTGGCCGGGATTGCTTAAGCCTGCGGCACGTGTTGCCGCTGACGAAGGTTTTGGACTGGCACCAGCAGCGCCGCCTGTGGCGCGGGTTGTCTGGCCAAGGGCTGAACGTGGCCGCGACAGAGCGCAAACGGGGCGTTGTGTTGGCCACCTGTTTCGGTGATTTTGCGAGAGATCGTCGCTGCCGGGCGCCGCAGCCAGCTTAAGCGTTTTCAGGAGTTCGTATCAAATTCTCGGGGTACCGAGGCGGACGCTAAAACCTCCAACACAGGGGTTAACTGGCAAAAAACCCAGGAAAAACCGGGCTCCGGCGCCCGGCCAATTGACAGGTGTGTTGCGATTTAGCGTCCTGTTCGGGGAGGTGGTTGCGCAGCAGCGAAATCTCCACCCGGGGTTAACTCGTCTCGTTTACAATCTGAGTTGTCGCGACAGCAGCCGATGGGGCGCAATGGACAGCTCCTGCCCACAGGCGCTCAGCCTGTCGCGGTTCAGGTTGACATGATCGATGTAGACCAGCTGCCGGATGTCGCGGAAATCGCCTGGCGAGAGATGTTAAAAGCATGGCGGAGCCGGTGCTCGTGCTGGGCAACCCGCCGTGGGTCTGGTCGGCGAGGGCATATTGACGCTCCCGCGATTCCTTATGGTCGAGGATCTGCTGCATGCTGGACTAAACCCTTGAGCGCTGCCCGGGAGGGCGGGCTGCATGATGCGTTTTCTGAAGCAGCTTTTTGGATCCACTGCGGAGTCCCCCGAGGCGCACCTGCGCCAAGGAGTGGCCTTTCTCAGAGAGAAGAAATACGGCCACGCCGTGGCGGCATTCACCAACGTGATCCGGCTCGACCCGGCTAATGCCCATGCATACCGCTGGCGGGCCCAGGCCTACGCGGCCTTGGGCGACGCGGCGAAGGCCGACGCTGACGATAACAGGGTCCAGGAACTCGACGTTCCGGTTGCGGTGGAGAAGCCCGTGATGCCGGTCATGGCGAAGGCCATGTTGTGCCGGACAACCAACTACGAAAGTGAAGCCGACTGCGACCAGGTCATCCGCGACATCACCGAAGCGCCGGCGTGGGTGCGCGATAACAACCCTCCCGCCTTTCACAATCGTGGGTTCGCCTTTTTT
Organism: Gemmataceae bacterium; assembly: GCA_035939715.1. GTDB lineage: Bacteria > Planctomycetota > Planctomycetia > Gemmatales > Gemmataceae > DASZFN01. The sequence continues at coordinate 2,880 of DASZFN010000372.1, forward strand.
CAGAAAGGCGACTACCAGCGGGCGATCGAGGACTTCACCGAAGCGATCCGGCTCTGTCCAACCACCGGGGAATCCTATCTGCCTCTGCGCATGCGTGGCCTGGCCCTTCTCCGGGCGGGAAAATACCGCGAAGCAATCGCTGACTTCACTCAGGTCCTCACGCTGGAACCGAGCGACGTCTACGTGTACGGCTGTCGCGGCGCCGCCTACAACGAACTAGCAGAATACGACCGCGCCATTGCCGACTGCACGGAAGCGATCCGGCTCGACCCCGGCTCGCTACTGGCGCACGCCAGCCGCGGCTTCAGCTACCTGAAGAAGCGTGAGTTTGCGCAATCCATCGCGGACTATTCTCACGCGATCCAGCTCGATCAGGGCAACCCAGCCCTGTACGAAGGCCGGGCTACGGCCTATCGAGCGTTCGGCGATCTGGATTCCGCTTCCGCAGACAATTGGAAGGCCCAAGAACTGCGCTGGTCTAAAGGCTGAAAGCAGGACGCCTAGCAATATCGGGATGTCTGATCAGTTCGGCCTGTGGAATGCCAGAGCGCTTCAGCGGCAACGACGCGAAGCTAACTTTGCGACCAGGGCATACACAAAGCGCGCTCCGCCGTGGCGATACCGGTCCTGGACGAGCAGCCGATACTTGCCGGCGGCCGGCGCCGTGAAGACGCCCAGGGGGTCCCGGCCGGTTAGGCGCGAAGTGCCCGGAGGCGGCCGGGCCCGGGATCAGGCCTCGTGGAGCAGCTCGCCCAACCCAGTCAGGTCTTAGTGACGGACGGTAGTATCAAAATTGCGGCCGCGCGGCCGCGCCAACTCCGGACCCAAGGCGGCGACCAGTTTCGCGACGGTGCCGGGTCTCGGCTGGTGCAGGTCGCGTTCGATTACCCCGATAGCTGCGCCTGTCAGGCCGGCACGTTCAGCCAGTTTCGGAACGGTCAAACCGGCAGCAATGCGGAAGGCTCGCAGGCGCTGCCCAAAAGATGCCGGGTACCGTTTGACGCAATTCAAGCACAGGACGGGGGCACTTCTGAGACTCGGAGCAAGTCGCGGGATGGTTACTTTGCACTTCCGGCAACGGAGCGCGGCCGGCCGGTAGCTGGAGTTAGACCCTGTCCGCTTTCGCCCGTGGTACAGCCAATTGACGGATTGGCGAGTAACGCCAAACATGTCACCGATTGCTTGAAAAGTTAGCCCTTTGGCTCGCAGGGCAGCAATTTGCTTTCGGCGTTTAGCGTATGGACTGCGCGGCATGCTGAATTGTAGGGCGCCGCGGGCGCCTTACCTATAGTGGGCATGCTGGCGGGAGCGCGGTCTTATGCGTGAATGAATGGAGCATGCCTCGGCTGGCAGCGCTGGGCCACCATCTCCTCGTGACCAATCGATTGAGCGTTTTGTGTCGCCCTAGCCTGATATAATCCCACATGGCAAGACCATCACGATGCCCAGGCATGCCGCGACTCGAGATGTGCTGAGCACCAGCGTCCCAACCACGTCCGGACAATCATCCGACAGCAGAATCCGCTGCCATGCGATCATTAATCTCTGACAGCTTCCACGTTAACGCCGGGTGTTCAAGGCGAGCAGCCCCGCGCTGGCTGCCCGCCTCCTCAAGCCTTCCCGGCAGCTGCCTGGCCGGGGGAGCCTGTTCATAGTTCGATGAACAAGGTTGAACGCACCGCCCTCGTCCGCGTCTGACTCGATGAAACAGTCGACCCGACGAACACCTTGCTTACTAAGGCACGCCGGCGTCGGGCGCCGGCGATCACGCATCTTCATGCTCTGGAGTGGTACGGCACAAAGATTGTTCGTAAGATGATGTAGCGGAAGACTAAGCGAAGGGCATCTCGGCACAGCCGGGAGGCTCGTTGATGAGTAAGCCGACCTGGACGACCCCTCCGGCTGGGGGTTCGTCCACGTCGGCTTGTTTTGTTTTCAGGCATCGCAATGATGAAGGGCGAACGGTTCCAATGACTCAGCGCAATTCGATGGTCCAACAAATTGCTCAAACGGCAATCGCTTTCGAGGAACAGCGCTTGGGCCGCAAGCCAATATCGGTAGCGGTGGTGCTAGGTGGCGACACGCTGGTAATCACAATGCGCGGAGTCTTGTCTCCTGCCGAAAAGGTTCTCGCCGCAAGCCCAACAGGGGCCGCGGAATTGCAAGAGTTCCACCAACAGCTGTTCAACCTCTCCTCCGACCCGTTAAGGCGGGAGATCGAGAGAATTACCGGACTGGAAGTCTGCGAAGCGGCCAAGGATAAGGCGACCGCCGCCGTGCAGGTGTTTTCAGTCGGGACGGTGGTGCGGGTGTTCCTACTCGCTGGTCGGCTGCCTGCGGACAGTTGGGACGGACCATGAGCCGTTGGACGGCCGAGTTGAGCCGGCGCTGTCCTGCCTGGTTGTAAGGAGGGCGCAGCCTGTTACCGTGAGCGGTTGGCGTGCCTCGGGCCCCCGGGTCGAAGGCCTTCGCGGAATGCGGAAGGCGTTTCGTGCGAGCTGGCTGGCCCAGGCCCTCATGCCTCACAAACTGATCCTTGGAGGGGCCATCATGGGATTCTCAGTTCTGCTCGCTGGCTTGGGGTTCAGCCTCGGAGGAGCGCTCGTGGTTGCCCTGGCAGACGCCTGGTTGTCCCGCTCATTCCTGATTTACGTGGACGCCGTCGAGGGCAACGTGGGTCGGCTGGTAGAGGCGGTCCGGGCCGGCACCGCCCAGCTCACGGTCACGGGCATCGACGTAAAGCGGGACAAGGGACAGGACCGGGCGCGGGCGCTGAAGACGTTGGGGTGGTTGGCCTTGGCCTTGGGCTTCGGTCTGCAGATCGTGGCTGCTTACTTAAACAAACTCCCGGCGTGACTCCAAATAGTCGGCTCGCTATAAGGATCATTTGAGCTTGTTGTAGACCTCCGTGATCTTGGCGAGCACTTCCTTGCGTTGAGCCATGCGCGGATCGCTTAAGGCTGCTTGCAACGCCGTCAGGGCACTCTTCGAATTCGACCCGATCCCGGCAAGCGCGTCCGCCGCGCACATGCGAACCGTGCCGGAACTGTCCTTGCGAACCGTTTCCGCCAACGCGGGGACCGCCACTTTGGCCTCCGGGCCGATTAGTCCCAACTCCCGAGCGGCGCCCGCGCGCTCATCGCGGTTCCCATCCTGGAGGGACTTGACCAGTGACGGCACCATAGCCTTTGCCAGTAAACCAGTGACCAGGTCGCGCTTCGGATCGTAATTCTTGATTGCGGCACTCACTTTCAAACCCTGGATCTTGGCCTTGCCCATGCGCAGGTCGTCTTTGGTTCCTTCAGCTAAGACCGGGACGACCGCCTCTCTGCCGTCCAACATCGCTTCGACCGCGGAAACCAACTGAGCGGGAGTGCCACAGTGCCACCGGCTCAGGGTAATTGGGTCGGCATATATGGCGTACCAGAATTCCCAGTCGCGGCCGGGGCACATGGTGGCGTACCAGCAGCCGTCGATGTAGGTGTGGCCGAAGTCGCCGTAAGGGTCGTACTTCCGCGTAAACATGACGGCGGTCTTGCCGGCCTCGGCCCACTGGATGGCGTACCGCCAGTCTTTCTCATCGGGCCGAACGGGAACGTCCCCTGGCCCCTTGTGCGGAGGAGTGTTTTTCATATCGAAGATGTGCTTGATCGCGTCCTTGGGATATTTCCCTTTGAGGTCGCGGACCTTGCGGTAGATGATGATGCCCTTCTCTTTGCTGACCTTCTCAACGCGAACGACGGTGATGTAGGTGGATTCGGACAATTGGCCGAGTGTGGCCACCGGCGCAGTGACGTACGCCCGGGCGGGCGGGGCGCTGAGGGCCCCAAGGACGGGGCAGAGGAGGAACGGCAATACAGAGCCCGGGTAGTTAAACTTCATAACGGCTTCTCCTTTCCTCAGGAGTAGAACCCTTGACTTCGGCCTGTTCATTCCACGGCACCGCTCACAGGGTACGGTTCGGCTTGTGCGGCCTGGGGCACCGAATCGGCAAACCGGAACACTTCATTGCAGTAGCGGCACTTGGCAAAGAGCGTATCCAGATTCACATCCTCCGCAGGAATCTGAGATCGGCATTTGGGACAGTTCATGACATGGCCCCTTGGGGGAAACGCCGATGGCCGCTGGTGGAATCCTTGCGAATTGCCCTTTCGAGTATAACAAGCCTGAATGGAACCAGAAACAGGCTTCGATTGGTTGGCTTTCCCGTGCCCCGGTAACGTGTGCGCCATTCGAGTTCGCTTTCCAGGTGAAATGCGAACTCGACGTGTAGGAAGCTATCGTACTCGTCGCCCAGGCTGGAGAGTTCCCGCAGATGGTGGACGTGGATGACTCCACGGAGCGTAGCCGTAATCGTGGTTGCGCATCAGCATCTCCTTCTTCTTGAAGGGTCGATGCTGATCAAAGGTCGCCCCGGGCGGCGCTGTCGCTTGCTTTTCCCGCCTTGAGGGTGTAGGTTGTTGAAATCGTCGGATGACTAGATGAAGAGCAGCCCGATATATCGGGAGGCCCGTTACAGAGTAAGCCGACGTGGATGAACACTTAGCGTGTTCCGCCACGTCGGTTTTTTTGTCTGTGTAACGCAGCGCAAAGGAGTAAAGCATGGGCGCTCCTTTTCGAAGCCCGGACCACGGAGCGGTTCCTGTGAAGGACGAGCCGGCGGCATTGTCGAAGTCGATTACCGATGTCAAACCCGCCTGCGAGCGCTTGCGAATACTGATTGTCGAAGACAACCGCGTTGCCGCGGACAGTCTGCGGGTGCTGCTGGAGTTGCTAGGGCACGAAGTTACCGTTGCTTATTCGGGGCCGGAAGGCGTCACGGCCGCACGAGCGTGCCAGCCCGAAATTGTACTTTGCGACATCGGCCTGCCGGGGATGGATGGCTTTGGCGTCGCCAAGGAGTTGCGGCGAGATTCGACGACGGCCAAGGCCCGCCTGATTGCCATAACGGCCTACGGCCAAGAAGAGGACTTTCGCCGTAGCCGAGAAGCGGGCTTCGACTTGTAGGCTCCCTCGTTCATCTTGGCGTATGCGGCGGCCGGGATAACTACCTCCAGCTCGCAGAGATTTCGCGAATGATGGGGTGTAAAAATTCATCGAGATCTGACACGATACGTCAGGCTGCCCTTTTGCTCGCAGCAAGAACTTCGTGTCGGCTCGCCGCATGAACAGCTTGTATTGCAGATAGTCGCTGGCGCCCTTCAGCCACTCCTCGCAGTGGATGTAGAAGCGACGGTCCCCGTTCACGGCGCCGA
>DASZFN010000373.1:0-8726 GCA_035939715.1 Gemmataceae bacterium
GTCCACATGGTGCCGCCGTACTTCGCTGCCGGCGCCGGCGCCGAGATGCGCCGCTCGCTGGGCACCGCCATGCTGTGGGGCGCCTTTGGCGTGACGCTCTTCGGCATCTTCCTGACGCCGGTGTTCTATTCCGTGGTGCGCTGGTTCAGCGACCGGGGACAGCCGAAACCGGAGCCGTCCGCCGCTCAGGAAGGGGTTCCGCCTGAAGCTTCCACAGCCCCCGACCTGTGAGTCGGAAGGGAGGCAACATGTACCGCTCGCTCCTGGTTCCCCTGGATCGATCGCCGTTCGCCGAACAAGCGCTGCCGCTGGCGCTCAGCATCACGCGGCGAGCCAATGCCCGGCTGGACCTGGTGGAGGTCCATGGTCTGTACGCCCTGGAGAACCTCGCCGCCGGCTGGGTACCCTTTGAGCCGGAGCGGGACGCCGAACGCAAGCGACAAGAGCAGCTCTATCTGGACGCCACCGCCAAATGGCTGACCTCCATGTCCCTGGTCTCGGCCACCGCGGGCGTGTTTTCCGGTTCGGCCGTTCTGGCCGCGACCGTGGCGGACGGCATCCTGGAGCGGGCCCGCGCCGGCCAGGCCGACCTGATCGTGATGGCCACGCACGCCCGAGGGACCCTGAGCCGCTTCGGCAAAGGCAGCGTGGCGGACGAACTCATCCGCCGCGCCCGCGTGCCGATCCTGCTGGTGCGGGCGCGCGAACCCGCCCCCGAGATCATTCCAGAACCCGTCCTGGATAACATCCTGATCCTGCTGGACGGCTCGGCCCTGGCCGAGCAGGTGCTGGAGCCGGCCCTGGACCTGGCTCACTTGATGGAGGCGCGGTGCAGCCTTCTGCAGGTCGTCGAGTCCCGGTCCGCCCGTGCCGATCGCCTGCCGGGCGAGTCCCCTGAGAAGGCGCAGGCAGAGGCATACCTGGGGCACATCGCCGCAAGGGTTCGAGAGCAGGGAGTGCAAGTCCGGGCGCGGGTCGTCGTCGCCCGGCACGCTGTCGAGGTCATCCTGGAGGAGGCCGCGGCGCAGGCGAGCGACCTCATCGCCCTGGCCACGCACGGTCGGGGCGGCCTCCAACGGCTGCTGTGGGGAAGTGTGGCCGACAAGCTCGTGCGGGCTGCCGCGTCGCCCGTTCTTGTTTACCGCCCTACCGGCAAGGAACTCTGACAGCGGACGTATAATGTTTTGAGGTGTTAGGCCGGACAGGTCGTGGAAGAGGCAGATTATGCGACAGGAGGAGGCGGGGCTCGGCGGCCCGCTGGAGCCCCTTGCTGCACTGCGCAGCTTCGTTCCGTTTGAGGCGGCCGCGTCGAGCAACCGGCTGGGGTGGGTGGGCCTGGAGGCGGCGCGCTACCGTGCGTCGCCCGCCTCGGAACTCCACCAGCCCGCCCTTACCCACCACGGGCTCGTCCTTTTTGCCCGGCCGCCGGAAGAGTTGGACCTCGTGTATGAGGGAGTGAAGCGGCACATACCGCCCCCGGCCGGATCGATCTCGGTAGTGCCGGCCGGCTGCCCGGCCCTGTGGCGTTGGAGCGGGTGCAAGGACTCGCTGCACATCTACCTGGAGCCTGGGTTGATCGCACGCGTCGCCGCCGAGGCCTTCGGCCTCGACCCCGCGCGGCTGACGCTGCCGCCGCTCGACGGCCTGGACTTGCCGCACCTTCGGGCCACCATGTTGACGGTGGATGCTGAGCTGACAGCCGCCGCTGCCGGAGGGCCGCTCCTCGCCGAGTCTCTGGCTAACGTCCTGGCCGTCCACCTGATCCGGCACGTGGCGGCGCCCCGTCGGCCTGCGCGCTGGCCGGACGGCGCACTCCCACGGGCGAAGCTCCGCGCCGTCGTCGACTATGTCGAGGAACACCTCGACGCCGGCCTGACCCTGGAGCAGCTCGCCGCCGTCGCCCAGCTCAGCTCCTACCACTTCGCGCGGCAGTTCAGAAGGGCCACCGGGCTGCCGCCGCATCAGTACGTCATCATGCGCCGGGTCGAGCGGGCGAAGCAGCTCCTGCAAGAGGGCGGCGACTTCTCCCTGGCGCAGGTCGCGACACGCGCCGGCTTCTCGGACCAGAGCCAGCTCTCCCATCACTTCAAACGCCTCATCGGCGTCACGCCGGGGCAGTTCCGAACGCCCGCAAGAATCGCCAAACAGACAGCAAGTTCCTCCAAGAAACCGGAGACTGATCCCCCTACGATTCCCTATGGGCAGCGTAGATCGACCTGGTCACCCCGATGACCGGGCCGATTGCGCGGCCCCGCCCTCCCGCGCCGGCTTCACGCCTGCAAATGATGGCGAAGACCAGAGCATCTTTCTGACGCCGGTCTTCTATCCACCGAAGCTGTCCGCCGCCCTGGACGGTATTGATAAACGATTCGACTTATGCGCGGCCACTACCGGAACGAGTGGTCGATTTATCCCTGGTGGCTCTTTTTTTGGAGAAGAGGCTTATGAAGAATCGTCGTCGGGTCCGCTCTGGGTTCACGTTGATCGAGTTGCTGGTCGTGATCGCGATTATCGCGGTCCTGATCGGCCTGCTGCTGCCGGCCGTGCAAAAGGTGCGCGAAGCGGCCAACCGCATGAGCTGCACCAACAACATGAAGCAGCTCGGCCTCGCCGTTCACAACTACCACGACACCAATGGCGGCTTTCCGGTCGAGGGCACCACGCAAGGGGTCAGTGTCTACATCAAGCTGCTCCCCTACGTCGAACAGGGCGCCGTGTACAACCAGATTTATCCGGCTTTCCAGACGGCGATCAACGCCGACCTGGCCGCCATGCAAGCCAACGGCCAATGGCAATTTAACCAGGCCGTCGTGAACATCTACCTGGCGGCGGCCCAGCAGCCCGCGGCCGCGACGCCGATCAAGACCTTTCTCTGCCCCTCGAGGCGCGGCACCGACGCGGGCGGCAAGGCCGATTACTGCGGCGCCTACCACGGCGGCGTCAATGGGCTGTCGATTGCCGGCGGCATGTTCAACAGTGCCGTCGCCGCTCCCGATGCCAACGGCTTCCAGACGCTCATGGACACTTTCACACTCGGCCCCAAAGCCATTGGCGTCACCCTCGGCCGGGTCACGAATGGAGCAGGCACCTCCAATACCATTCTCATGGCCCACAAGTCTTTGCAGCCCGTGGACTACCTGAGCAACCTGAGCTCGAACGACGTGGGTTGGGCGTGGACGAACCTGATCGTCGGCGGAACGCCGGTCTGTAATTCCTTGCCCAACGGCTCGGGCTGTGGCGACCACATGCAGTGGGCCGACGCCTTCGGCGGCGGTTCCAGCACGGGCAAGGGCTACACGCAGGATGACCCCTTCGTCGATGAGAACCACATGGGCGGAATACATCCGGGCGGTTCGCCGGTGCTCTTTGCGGACGGCTCGGTTCGGGTTTACTCGTACGGCTACACCGACAACTCGGTGATAGCCCGCGCTGCCTATCCGATTCCAGGCACGCAAGAGGATGCGGTGTTCCAGGCCCTGTGGTCCTACAACCGCAGCGAAGTTGTCACTCCCCCCTGATTAAATGGAGGATCGTTCCATGTACGGTCACCTGCGACTTTGCTCGCTGCTGCTGCTCCTGCTCCTGCCGCTGGGCTGCGGCAAGCGTTACCAGCTCGCCCCGGTCTCGGGCCGGGTCACGATGGACAATCGGCCCCTGGCGCACGCGGAGGTTCGCTTCTACCCAATCGGCGGCCAGGACTTCCCCTACTCCGTCGATGTAACGGACGACCAGGGAAACTACAGTCTGCATCTGGGGATCGACAACAATACGGAAGGCGCTGTGGTCGGAGAGCACCGCGTCACCATCTCCATCGATCCACAGAAAACCAAGACCGCGCTGATGCCCGGGGCCCGCATGCCGGCACAGCGCGGCGAGCTGGTGCCTGGCAGGTACAATCGCGAATCGAAACTGACCTGCACCGTGCCCCCCGAGGGCACGAAGGATGCAAGATTCGATCTGAAAAGATAGGCCGTGCGCGCCGCGGCGGACATCAGCCGACGCGGTTCTTTGAGTCGGGGGGTCTGACGCCGGCCGCCCGCCAATTACACGGTCCGCCCGCCCGCCAATGAGTGCAGGTTGGCGGAGCCAGGTTGTTGGGCGTTTACGCACCGTGGCCATCTGGCCGTGTTCGGGAGGTTCTTTGGCTTTTGCGGTGGCCATGCACCAACTGGCTGTCAAGAACCAGGAAGGGTTGATTTCTCAGGCCGAGCTTGCGGAACTGGATAACTATATCGAGATTATGCTGCCCGCCGATGGCTAAAGACTCCAACAATGAAGCAAGCTCGGTTTAAATCTACGATGTCCCCTTAAGTCTTCTGCAATGGGACCGCCAAGTACCCTTCGGCAGTCAACAACCTCGCGAGTTCCATCCTCGGCTCCGATAGTTATGCTTCGGCCGAACTTGTTAGTATGAGAATCCTTACCACCTCTGTCGCCACTATTTCTTCTCGCCGTCCTTCTCCTTGAGCAGTACATCCACTGCCTTCTCCATCGCCTCACCACGCACGCCCTTGTAGCGGATTACACCATGGGCATCCAGAACGTAGATCGTCGGCATGAACTTGATGTTGTACCTCTTACTGATTGGACCTTCGCAACCATCGAAGAAAGAACGCCAGGTAATCTTGCGCTTCTCCTCGCACTTCTTGAGGATTTCGCGGCTGGCATCGCGGTTAACACCCACGAGAGCGAATGGTTTTCCTTCGAGGCGTTTCACGAGCGACCGCTCGTGTGGCACCATGGCCATGCACGGGCCTCACCACTCTGCCCAGAAGTCCAAGACCACCACCTTCCCGCGGTAGTCGGATAACTTGAAGTCCCTCTCGTCACCGTCCTTGCCCCTGATGTCCGGGGCGGTCTTGCCGACTGCCAGGTGGCGCATCTCGAACAGTTCACTCTTGGCCTTCTCGGCGAGCTCTCCGATCCCGACGTACTCGCGCGCGACCCGTTCAAACAACTCCTCAGCCTCCTTGGCCAGCGCGGCGGCGTTCCCGGGTGGCCGAACAGCAGCCTGCCTGGGATGTGCCCTCCCGTTGAGGATCAGGCCCAACCTCAGTCCGGCCTGTGCCCGGATGGCGCGGTGGGGGCTCTTCTCCAGCATGCCGCGCAGCAGCCTTTCGGCGGCCGGAGAATCATCGACCATCTGCAGGATCGGCGGGTTCGTGAGGCGGTCGCTCGCGATGTGGTCCTTCAGGATCAGGCGGGCCGCCGCGTCGAGGTAGCGGGCCTCGGCCTCGGTATCGGGGTGGAGGACGTGGAACAGGGCGAGGAGGGCCTCCTCGTCCTTCGCGTGCTCCTCGGCGAAGGTTAGGAAGCGGCCGGTGAACTCGGATCGGGTTCGCAGATAGATGGCGCGGACCTTCTGACGCTCCGCGTCGGTCTTGGCCTTCTTATACGCCTGGTCGGACTCCTTCTCGGCCTTCACGTACTCGGCCTCCAGGGCCCTGTACTCGCCGGTGATCGTGGCCGGTCGCTGCTTGGGCTTGTCTTCGGCACACAGCGCCGGCAGCAAGGCGAGTACGGCCAAGAATGCCGTCCAGGTTCGAACCATCCCTTAATCCCCCTTGCATGACAAAATGATCTATCCAGCGCACCTATCATATTCTCAGCGTGCGCGATTACGGAGGAAAACCCGTGCCAGGAATAGTTTTCTAGTAGCAGGGGGCTTGCCGCGCAGCTGCACGTTTCCGACAACGGCAGCATGACGTTTCCGATCACACAAGCGTTGGAGGGCTGGAACGTGGAACAATCCCTGCAGGTCCTGGAGTGGCAAGCGGAAGCGGAAAACCGAGGCCTGGCACGTGGGCAAGCCGAAGCAAAGGTGGCCGGCCTCCTTCATGTGCTGACCAAGCGTTTTCGCGCCGTGCCTGCGGACGTGGAGCGCAGCATCCGAGAGACGAGTGACTTGGAGCAACTTGATCGTTGGCTGGATGCTGCCCTGGACGCGGCGACGCTGACAGCGTTCCGCCAGAAAGCGGGCCTCGTAACCCAGAACGGCGGTCGAAGACAGACAACCAAAACCAAACGCTCGACAGGCCGGCGCAAGAACTAGGCGCCTCGAATGCCGGCTCCCATTTGCCTCAATGGACTCTACGGACCATTTTTGTCGATCCTGCGCTTTCGGGCCAGCAACCAGCCGCCGTACGCGTTTGAATGGCTCGACCTGAAGGCCACCAGCCTGGATTACGGCGCCATTTTGACGCGGATCTCGCGAGAGTATAATTGACGATTTCGAAACGGGAACGGCAGCGACAACGCCTCCGAATCTGCGTGAATGCCGCCCCCGGGTGACCGTCTGTCAATACGGATAAACGTTGTCCGAAAAGGGTATTTTTCCGCAAGTCATTGAAATGAGAAAGATAGCGATGACTGTCCCCTCGGTGTCCCTCGGTGTCCCGCTAGCCCTTTTCCGCATTGGCCCTACCATCAATTCGAGTTCCCCGCGAAGACGATGGCCTGGGTCCACCGGGCGTTGCGACCGGGCGGGCAAGTCGTCGTGGTCGATTTTGCCGCATCCACGGGCAAAGCTCGGCATGGGTGCTCAACCACGTCCGCGCCGGGCAGGAAGTTTTCACCCGGGAGATTCTGGCGGCAGGGTTCAAGCAAAGCGAGGAAGCCGGAGAGCTTGTGTCCAGCTCGGACCAGAGCCACAATGGGACCAACGAACAGGAAGCCATCAGTTCGTACATCTCAGCTGGATCGTTCAATCACAGGAGAGCACCCCATGCCAATGCGAACAATGCTGGTTGCCGCGACCCTGCTCGCGGTCGGTGCCCTGCTGGGCGGGCTGGCGCTTCCGGTGCCCGCCGACGAGAAGAAATCTGCACCGGCCTTCACCCCGGCTGAACTGGCCGAACGCACGCGGCACCGCCGCGCCGTCGAGGCCGTTATCTGGGGCATGCCGGCGGTCAATTACGACTTCATGTATCAGGCGGCGGTCCGCGACGCCAAAGCCGGCGCTGGCAGCAACAAGATCGTCTATTGGTCACGGCTGAGCGACTGGAAGAACCAGACCCTCACGCCCAACCCGGATGCGGTGTACTTCATGCCGTTCTTCGACACGAAGGACGTCGGCCCGGTTGTGCTTGACATCCCACCCGCCGACGAGGGCGGATCGATCACCGGATCGGTGATGGACTGCTGGCAGGCGGCGCTGGAGGACGTCGGGCCAGCCGGAGTTGACAAGGGCAAGGGCGGGAAATATCTGATCCTCCCGCCGGGCTACAAGGAGAAGGTTCCCGAGGGCTACATCGCGCTGCCGTCGGACAACTTCCAGGGCTACGCGCTGGTGCGCTCGATTCTCCAGACCGGTGATGACGCCGGCGTCGCCAGGGCCGTCGCCTATGCCAGGCGCGTGAAGCTCTACCCGCTGTCGCAGGCGCACAACCCACGCGAGACGATCTTCGTCGACGCGTCCGACGTCGTGTTCGAGGCGAACATTTCGTACGACAGCCGCTTCTTCGAGTCGCTCGACCGGATGGTGCAGCGCGAGCCGTGGCTGACACGCGACAAGGCGATGATCGACGCGCTCAAGTCGATAGGCATCGAGAAGGGCAAGCCGTACCGTCCCGACGAGGCGACGCGCCGCATATTGAACGCGGCGGCAGACGAGGCGCATGCCTGGCTGGATCTGAAATACCAAACCATGTTCTCACCCTATTACGAGGGGCGCCGCTGGGCGCTTCCCATGTCGTCCGAGCTCATCGAAGGTCTGCAGACGCAGTTTTCGAATCCGGACAGCTATCCCGTTGAAAGCCGCGGCGTCGTCTACACGATGGCGTTCTTCAGCCCCAAGCGTTCGGGGGCAGGATCGTTCTATCTGATGGCGATCAAGGACAGGCAAGGCCAACCGTTCGACGGCGGCAGCGCCTACCGCCTCACCGTGCCGGCCGACGCGCCGGTCAAGCAATTCTGGTCGGCAACGGCTTACGACCGCGCGACGCACGGGCTGATCCGCGACATGAAGTGGTCCAGCCGGTCGTCGCAGACGCCGGGGCTTGAGAAGAACGCCGACGGATCGGTGGACGTGTATTTCGGTCCGAAAGCCCCGGCGGACAAGGAATCCAACTGGGTCCCCACGAAGGCCGGCGGGCAGTTCGAAGTGTTGTTCCGCTTTTACGGCCCGGAGAAACCGCTGTTCGACAAGACGTGGAAGCTGTCGGACATCGAAAAGATTGAGTAAACGCAGACAAAAGGAGAGTGGCTCATGAAAAGCCTGGCCTTGCTCATCGCATTTTCGTTCTTCGGCACAACCGCCGCTGCCCAGGAGGAGAAACCCGTGCCGGTCACGGTGGAGAATTTCGTCCGCGCCGAGAGCGATCTCGCCTTCGCCAAGGTTGTCAAGGGAGATGGCTTCGGCAAGTTCAATCACAGTCGCGAGCTGTCACTGCTCGACAATCAGCTGGTCGCCCGGCAGAACCGCGACACGTTGTACTCGACGGCCGTCTTCGATATGGACGCCGGGGACGTGACGATCGCGCTGCCCGATCCGGGCAAGCGCTTCATGACGCTGATCACGATCGATGAGGACCATTACGTCATTGAAGTCGTGTACGGCGCGGGGCGGCACACGTATACGCGCGCGAAGGCCGGCACGCGCTATCTCTTCGCGGCGGCGCGCACGCTCGTCGATCCGGCCGATCCGAAAGATGTCCAGGAGGTTCACAAGCTGCAGGACGCGATCAAGGTTGACCAGCCGGGCGGCCCCGGCCGGTTCGAAGTTCCCA
>DASZFN010000374.1:0-1564 GCA_035939715.1 Gemmataceae bacterium
GCCCCGCCGCCCCCAGGGCATAGATCTTGCCGTCGGCGAAGGTGGGCGTCGCCCGCGGCCCCGGCCCGCCCAGGTCCTCGCTGAAGCGGGCCTTGTCCTGGTGGACCCAGACCTCGGCTCCCGAATCGGCATCGTAGCAAATCACGACCTCGTCCCGGTCACGCTGCTCCTGCGTGTAGAGACGGTTGCCGACGACGGCGAACGAGGACCAGCCTGGACCGACGCGATGCCGCCATAGTTGCCGCGGCGGATGCGCTTGCCAATCGGTGGCGATGCGGACGCCGGGTTGCTTGCCGTCGCGGTCGGGGCCGCGGAAGCCGGGCCAGTCCCCTGGCTGCAAGGCGACCGGTAGGGCTGACGCACCCGGAGTCCGCGTTGTTCCGGCCGGCTTGCGTGCGCTGAGCTCCGCCAGGAATTTGCTCTCCGCTGTCGGCGTCCAGCGGAAGGAAAAGTCCGACGTCAGGTTGCCGGCGACGCCCTCCCAGCGAATCAGGGGGAAATAGCCCCAGGTAAGCAGGAACACGGCCAGCAAGCCCGCCCGCCGCATGGGCCAGCGCAAAAATGGCGTGACCAGCAGCCAGCCGACCCAGGTGGTCATGACGACGGGCAGAGCAAAGATGATCAGGCCGAAGACGCTCAGAGTCCGATCGCGGAACGGCCAGGTCGCGGCCCCTGCCACGGCGCAGGCCAGCAGGACCAAAAACCGGTCGCGCCAGGCGATGCGGCTGGCAAACAGCCACCACACCACCAGGGCGAGCGCCGCCGCCATGGGCCCGAACATCATGGTGTAGAACTGCAACATGCTGGCTGGGGCCAGCCACCCCGGCAGCGTGGTGACCAGCCAGAGCACGCCGACGATCACCACGCCGGGCCACAGGCGTAGCCGCCGCTCGCGCGGCGGCGCCGGCTGCCAGGCGGCCGCGGTAACAGCGGCCGGTTGTTGTTCGGGAGGGACAGGCGCTAGCGGAACGTGGGAAGTCGTATCGCTCATTGCAAAGCTCCAGCCGGGAAATGAATTTTCCGAGCCAACCAGAAGGGACCAGAATAACCGGTCTGGGCCATTCTATAGCAAGATGGCGGGCAGAACCATCCTTGACAGCGCGATCTTTCGACCGAGACTCGACAGAACAGCCGGGGTCATTTTGCAAACGGCGCCGGTCTTTCCATCGCCGCTTCCCAAATGTTCTTGAGCGACGACATGTGATCGCAATTCGCCATCATGACCACGCCGGCCTTGAGGGCGGGCGCGAACGCGAGGTGGGTTGTGAAGCCATCAGCGCCACCGCTATGCATGACGACTTGTTCCCCCCTGCTATCGGCGAGGAACCAGCTGATGCCGACATGCCCGTTCCGGCCGGGAACGGGAGCAGCGGGCTTCCAAAGCACGTCATAGGTGGAAGACTTTAGAATGCGGCGGCCATCCAGCTCGCCGCGATTGAGGTTCAGCAAAATCCAGCGGGCCATGTCGTCCACGTTGGAATGCAGGTTCGAGCTGGGAGTGAGCGACCGGCACCACCGTGCCCCTGGTCAACGTGTGCCCGCTTGCCAACTTCGCCGGCTCTGC
>DASZFN010000375.1:0-8023 GCA_035939715.1 Gemmataceae bacterium
GCTGCCTACAGGACCCAGGTCGATCTGGAAGTCCTGCAGGTTGGGTGCGCCACCGCCGCTGCTGCCGCCCCACTGGAACGACCTGGCCTCGATCTCGAAATGACCGCTGCTGCCGAACTGATTGGTGAACGTGACCCCCAAGGCCGGCGCTTCGCTCGTCGAGTCAGACCGATCGATGGCCCTGGCCCCGCCGGTATCGGTTCGCAGATCATAGGACACGACCACCGGGGTTCCCTGTGAGCCGTCAGGGTTTTGTGGAAAGTAATCTTCCTCGATCCTGGTGAAACTCAGGGTGATGACGTCGTCCGGCGCCGCGGTCTGCGAGCCTCCCGTCTGGAAGCTGGTCAGCTTGGCGTTGAACAGCTTGTAAGTCAGGATCAGCTCCGGGTTGATCGTATGGTTTCTCTGGTTGATGGTAACCTGATCGAAGGTGGCGCCGCCGGCGAGCACGCCCCAGATTTCCGGATCGACGCTTCCCACAGGACCCAGGTCGATCTGGAAGTCATGCAGACTAGGTGCGCCGCCGCCGGAGCTGCCGCTCCACTGGAACGACTTCGCCTCTATTTCGAAATGGCCGCTGCTGCCGAACTGGTTGGTGAAAACGACGCCCAGCGCCGGCGCCTCGGATTGCGAATCGGAGTGATCAATGGTATTTGCGCCCCCGGTGGCGCCCGGAATCAGCGCCGTCGCCGCCAGCGTGTACCCGGCACCGGGTTGGTCGATCGACAGATCACCAAAGGTGGCCACGCCCGCGCGCGCGGCCACAGGGGTCGTGCCGCTGAGAGTGCCGCCGCTGACATTGTTTGCGATGGCCACGGACACGTTTTGCGTTGCCGTGCCCACCACGTTGTTGGACTGGTCTTCCAAAAGCACGCTAACCGGCGGACTAATGACGCTGCCTGCTACCGTGTCGGTCGGCTGCTGGCCAAAGACCAAATGAGTCACCCCGGACGGCAACGTGCGGTCCTCCATCACCTCCAGGCGCGGAAAGGCAAAGCCCTTGCGAAATTGCCTGCTGTGCCGTTTCCCGGGTTGATCTTTGCCTGCTACACCGCGCAAAAGCCTGGTCCACCATAAGCGAAGCATGACGATCTCCAGGAATTTTCTCGAGGTAAGACGCTCGCCCAGCGCGCTCGACGGCCGCGGCTTGACTGAGGTCGAGCACAGCAACAGGATTCCTTTACGAGTCCCACACTATAGTACTGTTCGGAGCACTTTTGAGTATTGGTGGATCTTTTTTGGAAAGATCCGGGACAAGCAGAAGAGGGTCAGCGCCTGGTTCGAAGTTGCCCAGCGCCGCCCGAAGATGGCCGACCGGCCATCTTGGAAAAACACCAGAAATGGGCCGGAATTCTTCCAAGACGGCCAAGACGGCCGCAGCCTCCACCCCCCGGGACAGAGCGGACTCACGATGGCTCTACAAAACGGCCGCGAGTCTGCGGAAGAGCATTTCGAATAAATTTTGAGCCGCCCCCCCACCTCCAAAAACCTCCCAAGGATAGGCAAGATGATTGGTAAGCTGGGCAATCAATTGATGTTCCTTGCTGTTGTATGGCCGCACCTGCGGCCTGCTTGTCTGGCAAACTGGCACAGTTATTTTTCTGACGCAACATTCATTGCCGCGAGTGCTTACATCAACAAATGAGTTTGCCAACCGTGGCAAACTCGGTGGCAAAGTGGCAAACTCAATCCGCCTGTTTCGCCTCCAACCATGTCCGAGAACAGCAGCGAAAGCTCCAGAACCGGCTGTCCGGCCTGCTCTTCCCGCCCAATTGCCAGCAGAAATCTATCCTGTCCCCTTTCCCGCTTCGGCGGCTGATTTTTTTTCATTTTTTCGACAGCCAGGCGCGCAGATGGCGCACTGATAGGTGAAACCGCTGCCATTGAAGAGGCAGCCGCGCCGGCTCGTGCGACGTGGCTCAAGAAAAGACGGCCGGTGAGGTCCTTACCGCCAAGCAAGCCCCTCACCGGCCCGGCATCGCCCCGGCGCTCGGTCTGCGCGCCGGAAATGATCGCCGTCGCCATTGTAACGCAGGCCGACTGCGAAAAGGAGACTGAATCATGTGGCTTTCCGCGTTACGCAGCAGCCAGCCGGCGCGCCCTCCACAGGCAGAGTCCGGGAAACGGCGGCGCAGGCCCAAGCGCTCCCGGTCGACGCCGGAGCGCTTGCGCCTCGAAGCGCTCGAAGAGCGCAATCTGCTCAGCTTTAACCCCGTCGTGAATTACGCCATCGGCAGCTATTCCCAGGCTGTCGCGGTAGGCGACTTCAACGGCGACGGCCGCCACGACATCGTGACCGCCAACCTCAACGCGGCTAGTGTCAGCGTGCTCTTGAACAACGGCGACAACACCTTCCAAGCCGCTCAGAGCTACGCGGTCAACATCGGCCCGCGCTCCGTGGCGGTCGGCGATTTCGACAGGGACGGCAATCTCGATATCGTGACGGCAAACGAGGTGGATGTGAGTGTGCTGCTGGGCAACGGCGACGGCAGCTTTCAGGCCGCCCACAGCATTGTCTTGCCGGGCCAGTTCCCGCTTGGCTTTCTTCGTCAATCTCGATAATCCGACGAACGCCCCCATTGCCGATGCCCAGGGCGTGGGAACCATCCTGGACGAAGAGCCGGACATCACCATCACCGACGTGTCCGGCACGGAAGGCAACGCCGGGACGACCAACTTCGTCTTCACCGTGAGCCTCTCGGCCAGTTTATGACGAGACGGTCACGGTCCACTACAGCACGGCTGACGGGAGCGCCACGACGGCCGGGAACGACTACAAGGTCACGTCCGGTACCCTGACGTTTCTCCCCGGCGTGACCAGCCAGACCATTACGGTGGTGGTCAACGGCGACCGCCGCCCCGAAACGGACGAGAACTTTTTCGTCAACCTGGACAGTCCGAGCAGTAACGCTTCCGTCAGCGATGCGCAAGGTGTCGGCACGATACTCGACGACGAGCCGCGGATCAGCATCAACGACGTGACGAGGGGAGAAGGCAAAAGCGGCAAAAGATCGTTCGTCTTCACCGTCAATCTCTCCATTGCCTATGACCAGCCGGTGACCGTCAACTACAGCACTGCCGACGGCACGGCGACCGCTCGGGCGGCGACTATCGAGCCAAATCCGGCCGGCTGACCTTCAAGCCCGGTCAGACCAGCCAGAGTATCACGGTCTCGGTAACCGGCGACCGCAAGCAGGACCCCGATGAGACGTTCTATGTCAATCTCAGCGGCGCTAGTAGTAACGCGCTCATCGTGGATAGCCAGGGAGTCGGCACCATCATCAACGACGATGGGGCCGGAAGGAAGCGCTGCGCTAGATCTGTCAGCCAGACCGCTGGCGCGCCCAGCGCTGCGGCAGCGCCGCTGTTGTCGGATACCAGCCGGCGTGGAACGCGCGGGCGCCTACACCAACCTGGGCAGGTTAATAGGAGACAACGGCCAGCTTGAGGAGTCCCTGCCTTCGCTCACGAAGAGCATCGACATCCTGGAAGGGGCCTTGCGTCAGGATCGAAGGCTCGTGAAGACGCGCGAATCCCTGTTAATAGCCTACTGGGCCCGCGCCATGACCCTCTGCGGACTGCAGCGTTTTCAACAGGCGCTGCGGGACTGGGACGGGGCCATCGAGCTGGATGACGGCCGCTATCGTGAGGCCTTGCGTCTGAAGCGTGCTTCCAACCTTCTGAACCTGAAGGATCATGCCCGAGCTGCCGCCGATGCGCAGGCGGTCGCCGAGTCCGCAAAGGCCAGCGCACAAGACCTGTACAACGCGGCGGGCGTTTATGCGCTGTCCGCCCGCTTCGCTGCCACTGATGTGCCCCTCGCCGAGTCCTACGCCAGCCGCGCCGTTGTCCAGCTTCGGCAGGCGCTGGCCAGAGGATACAAGGATTTGGCGCACCTCAAAAAAGACTCCGCCCTCGATGCCCTGCGGGCGCGCGCGGATTTCCAAAAGCTGCTGAAAGAGTTGGAATCAGTAACGAAGAAGCAGGAATCAGGGAAGCCTCCTGGATAGGTTGCCTCGCTGCTTGAGAAGCAAAAGGTTTGCCACCCCTGTGCTTCAGCTAGTCGCGCAGGCAATCTAGCCGGCGTAATGAAGAACAAGCTTCTATGTCTTGTCCAGCCTGGTCTCATCCGCCTAGAATGACAGCGCTTGTGGAACGCAAACTGTGTTGCGGAGGCGATGCCATGACGATTTTGCTCACACCGGCGGTGAAGCGGATACGAAAGCACTTCACGCGCGCGATTGCCGATCTCGGCGGCGCCGTATCGGATAGCTATGATGACGGCCGGCTTCTGTTCTTGCGCTCGGTCCTGCCATTGGTCGAAGAGGTACGGCCGCGGGATCGGCTGCAGGGCGGAGTAGCGCTGCGCGTTGTCGAAGCGGAGATTCTGGTCGTTCCCTACGTCTTCCGCCAGGTATGCCGCAACGGCGCCATCATGGCCCAGGCCCTGGAGACGCGCGGGATCGAACGGGTCGAATCCTCCCTGGGTTCGCAAGCTGAGGAAGAGGTGCTGGCAGAGGTGAGCGCTGCCGTACAGACCTGTGGCAGTCAAGAGGCCTTTGCGAACGCACTGGAACCGATGCGTTCGGCCAGCACTCAAGAGGTAGACCTGGCCCTCAATCTGATGCCTCTGCTGACCCGCCTACCCAAAGAGACGGCCGCCCAAATGCTCGGCCACATTCTCACCCGATACCACTCCGACCAAGACCGGTCGCGCTACGGTTTGATGAATGCCGTTACTTCCCTGGCGCGCGACACACGCGATCCCAATCTCCGCTGGCATTTGGAGGAACTGGGCGGCGGCATCGCCGCCCTTCTGCCGCCCGTGCCCAAACCGGACAGCGGAAGGCTGCAGGCTATGCGCGCCTGATGGGAAAACAAAGGAGACACGGCTCGTCGGATCTCTTGTCGGCTTCGCTGGTCTCAAATGCGAAGATGCGTCGACATGGAATGACTCCGCTCACTCTTACCACCCCGGCAGCCAAGTCTTCCAGGCGCGCTCTCATTGCTGGGGCGCCGCTGCTTCCCTGATCAATGCTCCGCGCTCCTCGCTCAACACCAGCAGTGCGAAACGGCTGATAGGCTGGTGCTCGGGCGTGCTCACCGTGGCGTAGTCGAAGCGGCCGCGGTGGTCGGTGTAGCCGTCCTTGTAGAACTTCACGGCGCCGTCCGCCAAGCGGGCATAAACCTTGACATATACCTTCGGCAAGGCCTTGCCAGTGGCGGACTCCGTCGCGCGAATCTGACCGTAGTTTTCCAGCAAGCGCACGTCCATGGCGTTGGCGTAGTAGGGGTGGGCGCGCGTCTTGCCGGCAGCCGTGACCTCCACGAGCACGTTGCGGCTTGCCAGCTCTCCCGGCAGCGCGATTGTGCTCCGGGATTGTCCCGCAGCCAGCTTCACCTTCTGCGTGGCGTTCGGCCGGATCGAGGCGAATGAGCCGCTGACTTCCTGTACGAACGGATTGCGGCTGAAGAGCAGCTCCACGTCCATCAAGTAATAGTTGACGCGCACCTCGTCCAGGTTTTGCCAGGTGAGCTGAATTTGCTTGCCGTCGAGCGTGAACTCGAAGCCGGGCTGGCTGGCGGCGAGCTGGCCCTGGCGCTGGCTGCGATCCTCGGCATCGGCCACCTTCGGCGCTTTGCCGTCCATCTCGTCCAGCTGATTGAGAAGCGTCACGAAGACGTTGCGCCAGCGATCCACCGGGTGGTTGGCGTAGCGGGCGGCGATGGCCCTGGCCCGCTCCGGCTCGTCGCTGAAGAAATCGAGATAGGCGGCGCAGTAATCATACTGGAGCCGGGTCGCCACCTGGTCGGGCTTCACGTCGGCGAAGGCCGCGAGCGCCTCGTCGATGCGCTCCTGCAAAAGCAGGTAATAGGTGAGCGCCAGCCGGTCGTCGTCGGTGAGCTGGGCGTGGTACGTCAGGAGCTTGAGGAAACGGTGGTACTGTTCGAGGAAAGGACCGTTGACGATCTGCCGGCGCTGACCCAGAGCATGAACGCGGGAATTGACCAGCGGCTTGTATTCCAGGTGTTCGTAGTAGAGCCGGGTGACCGGGTCGATGGTCAGGAGCGAGCTGCGCAACGGGCCGCCGCACTCGGCGACCAGTTGCTCGGTGTAGAGCAAATATTGCCGGGCCGCCTCGGGGATGTTATGGAACAGGCCATAGGACCAGAGCGTGGCATTGAAGGCGTGGCGTTCGCGCAGCAGTTGCAACACGGCCTCGAAGAAAGCCCGGTCCTTCATGCGGAAGGCGATCTTCTCCAGGTTCAGGGCGAAAACATTCTCCCGGCCGAGCAGGGCAAGCACTTCGTCGTTGGTGCCGTTCTGAGACACGTACTCCCAGGAGGATGTGTCCAGCTTGCTCGGCTTTTCCACGACGTCGAACGTCACGGGCTGAGCCGCGGCGATGAGCTTCTCGTTCCTGGCCACCTGGACGGGAAAGTGGGCGAACTTGCCGGGCAGCGGGAAATAGAAAAAGTACTCGATGGCCTGGGTGTGGTACGGTTCCAGATCGAACATCAGGCTCTTAGTAGGCTGGCCGTTGCCGACCGGGATGGCCCCGACCGGGACCTGAAGCAGGACAGACAGCTTTTGCCGCGAGGAGGTCGGGTTGGTGACGACCACCTGGCAACCGTAAACCGTGGCGACAATGAATTCGCCGGTGATGAACTTGTCGATGCGCTCGCCATTTTCCTGGCGATAGCGGTCGCCCTGGCGGAAGAAGTTTTGGCTGATGAGGATCGGCGTCTGCGCCGCTCCGACGGCGGGGCGCACTTCTTCGTGGAAGGCGATGACCGGGCCGCCGGGTGTCAGCGTCATGCCGCCGTCCTTGAAGACGACTTCATGCTTCGGAGCCTCGAATGGCAGATCGAGCACGGCCAGGGCGAACATGATTTCCGTGAAGTGGCCCGATGCGTCGGCGAAGTTCTGGGACAGGAACGGGCCCTTGCCGTCGTGTTTTGCGTAATCGAGCCAGAATGGATTGACGGTCACGAGGTCGGCCAGTTGCCGTTGGATGGGGATGTGATAGTAGTTGTTCTCGGCCCATTCCATGGTGGGCTCGAGGCGGCGGTACAACTGATAGAGAGCGGCTTTCCTTTCGGCCTCGCGGAGGTCCTCAAGGCTCATGGCCATATTGCCCCGCTTGAACAACCTTTGTGCTCCAGCCAACCTTTTCAGCGCTTCTTTCTCGCCGGCACTGCGGCCATCGCGCTGCTTGTCGTCGGCGCTTTCTGCGTCTTTTTGGACGGGTGGCACTGCCATCTGAAGTCCAAAGGCGCTGTCACTCATCGGCGACGCTGGCTTGGCCCCCGCCGCCCCAAATCCCCCTGTCTTGCCCGCCTCTTTCATGGGGCGATCCAAAGGGGGAGGAGTTCTGTCGCTTTTCCCGACAATGCCGAGGGCATCCTCGGTTTGCAGAGCCCCACTTTTGACAGCCGTGTCAAACAGCATCAGGAAGCGATCCATGTTCGGCGGCTGCAGTCTGAGCAGGTCATTGAGGTAGCGCACGGTCCTTGCCGGCTCGTCCTTGAGACGCTGGGCGAGCAGGATACGCTCGACCGTGTTCAGCCGATCGTAGCGCCAGGGTTGTAGATAATCGCTCAGATCGTCCTGGAGCAGCCAATGATCCATGAACGTCTTGTCTCTCTTGTTGGCCAGGTAAGGCCGGACCACGGCCTGGAAGAAGGCAGGGTCCTTTTTCGCCAGGAAGAAGTGCAATTCATGGCAGGCATGCTTTGAATAGAGCGTGCGCTTCTCTTCGGGCTTGAGCTTCGGCCAGTTCATTATGAACGCGAACTCGGTCAGATTGGCATCCCGAGAGAGCGTGGCGTAAAGGGCATAAACCATCGGCAGACTGTCATAAGCCTCAAAGCGGCTCCCGGCGACGTCCGGCAGGACGAACGGCTGTTTGGTCGGCAGCACGCTGATTTGCTTTTGCTGCGCGAAGTGGCTCTTCGGGTCCAGGCCGTTGTGGAGACGCAGGTCGAGGAACTGGGCCGGCTGCTCGGCGAGCGTCGTGCT
>DASZFN010000376.1:0-13506 GCA_035939715.1 Gemmataceae bacterium
ATGTACCCGCACATTGTCACCCTGGCGGGAGGTAAAAGCGTTTTTGTCGATACCTATCCCGATTTCCGCATCGACATCGACAAGGTCAAGGCCGCTCTCTCGCCCAGGACGAAGGCCATTCTCTTCAACAGTCCTGCGAATCCCACCGGCATGGTCTATGCGCCCGAGACGCTTCGCGATCTGGCTCTGCTGGCCCGCGAACGCCACATCCTTCTGTTCAGCGACGAGATCTATAGCGCCTTCTGTTACGACGCGCGCTACCACAGTCCCGCCGAGTTCAATGAGGATGTCCTTGTCTTCGACGGCTTCAGCAAGGCGTATGGCATGACCGGCTGGCGGCTGGGCTATGTCCACGGGCCGAAACGCGTGATCGAAGAGATGATCAAGCTCCAGCAGTTCACGTTCGTCTGCGCTCCGAGCATTGTTCAATATGCAGGCATCGCTGCCTTGGATTGCAACACCTCGGAGTTCGCCGCCGCCTACCGCCGGAAGCGCGATCTTGTGTACGCCGGCCTCAAGGACCGATTCGAGATCATGAATCCCGGCGGCGCTTTCTACATATTCCCCAAAGCGCCGTGGGGTACGGCAAGCGCGTTTGTCGCCGAAGCCATTCGCAACAATCTGCTGATTATTCCCGGCAACGTCTTCAGCAATCAGGACACGCACTTTCGCATCAGCTATGCTGCCGCCGATCAGACCATCGAACGGGGCATCGATATTCTGAACCGCCTCGCGGCCCGGCACGGAACTTGCCCGTGAGATAAATTAGGTATAGTAGGTCAGAATTCCGATCCTGCCCCGCCGGGATGCGTAGCCCGTTGGCGCTGCGGACTACGGATTCGGGATATTGAAATCAGGGCCAGTCAAAAGAGGCGTTGACTGGCTGTTAAGTCTAGGCAGAATAACTGGTGGTGGTCCGTCGTCCATCCTCTTGGAGGCTTTCACGGTCCTGTCTCTTACCGGAACTCTGCACGTTAGCCACCTTACCGTGGATCGTCTCCTGGTAAACAGCCCGGTGTCTTTTGGGAATGGTGCCCGGAACAGATGCCGAACGTCCTATCGAAGGGGTCTTTTTTCATGGCCAAGAAGTTGCTGAGTCTGCAGGCGATCTTCATCTTCGCGTTCATCTGGGCGTTGCCCGCGCGCGCCGCCGATGCGACTCCGCAGTCGTATGTCGTGCTGGTCGGCATCAGCCAGTACAAGGACCAGCAGATCAAGCCGCGCGCCCATGCGGAAGCCGACGCCAAGGCGCTTTACGACCTGCTGACGAACAAGGATTATCTCGGCGTCGCCGCGGAGAATATGCATCTCCTGCTGGGCACGCCCGACGCCCAGCGTAAGAGTGAGACGGCCACGCAAAAGAACATCATCAAGGCCCTGCACGATGTGGCTAGCAAAGCCGGCCAGGACGATCTGGTAATCGTCGCGATCATCGGCCAGGGCGGCCCCGTCAACGAGGCGGGCAACAAGATGTGCTACTTCGCGGCGGATTCGACGGTGAAGGAGCGCGGCAAGAACGCCGTGGCTGCCGCCGACATTCAGCAGGAGCTGGACAAGCTCAAGTCCCACAAGTTCTGTGCATTTGTCGATGTGAACTTCCACGGTTACAAGGATGCTCCGGAGAAAATGCCGGAGCCGACCTTTGGAACCAGCGCATATCGCGAATTCCTCGGCGCAGACGCCAAGGAAGTGCATGAAGACGCCAAGGAGGCACTTTCTGCTCCGGGACGCGCCCTGTTTCTGGCCAACAGCGGCCTGCGGCCTTCCCTCGATCTCGACAAGAACGGCATTTTCACCGACGCCATCCTGACCGGTCTCAAGGGCTCTGCCGACAAGGAAGGCTTCGAGCAGGACGGCCTGGTCACGGTCGATGAATTGGGCGACTACATCGAAAAACAGGTGGCGGAGCTAGCGCGTAAATACGGCAAGACCGAAGAGGAAAAACGGCAAACCGCGCGGTTCTTCGAGAGCCGCGGCAGCCACTTCGTCCTCACGCACAACCCCGCCGTGACGGCCAAGGTCAAGGAGCGTCTCGAAAAGCTGGAGAAGCTGGCGCAGGACAAGAAGATCAATCACGACCTGGCGACCGAGGGCCGCAAGCTGCTGGAGCGCATGCCCAAGCTGAAGGCCTACCAGGAGCTGCGCCGGGATTACCAGAAGCTGGTGGACGGCAAGCTCAGCGTCGAGGACTTCACCAAGGAACGCACCAGCATCTTCGACGGCATGAAGCTCAAGCGCTCGGTGGCCTTCGCCTACGCGGCCAAGGTGATTCAATCAACGCAGATCATTCAGAAGGAATATGTGAAGGAAGTCCATCAGTCCGACCTGGTCGATTGGGCCGTCCGCGGACTGTACCGCCAGGTGGATGAAAAGGTCCCCACCGACATCCGCAACAGCCTGGACAATCTCAAGAGCATGAGCGAGCCGGAAATGACGGCCTTGCTGGCCGAGGCCCGCGAGAAGCTCGGTCAGCGCGAGGACCTCGCCAACCACAAGGACATCGATATCTCCCTGCAGCGCATGCTCGCCCATCTCGACCCGTACACGACCTATTACGACCCCGAGACGCTGGCTCGTTTCCGCCAGGACACCAATGCCGAATTCAGCGGCATCGGCGTGCAGATCCGCGAGAATCGCAGCAAGGGGGCGCTCGAGGTCGTCACGCCGCTGAAGGGCAGCCCCGCTTACAAGAAGGGCATCGTGGCCGGGGACCTCATCACCACCATCATTCGCGAGGTGGATAATGAAGGGAAAACCTTGCCGGAGCCCGAAGTGATTTCCACCAAGGGCATGACCACCAACGATGCCGTCAAGAAAATCCAGGGCCTGGCAGGCACCAAGATCAAGGTCGTCGTCGAGCGCGAAGGCGCCGATAAGCCGCTCACCTTCGAGATCAAGCGCGACAAGATCGAGGTGGAAACCGTCATGGGCTTCCGCCGGGGGAGCAATGACGACTGGGACTATATGATCGATCCGGAGAGCAAGATTTGCTACATCCGCGTGACCACCTTCGCGCGAAAAACGTACCGCGATCTGCTGCGCGCCGTGACCAAGCTGAACCGGGCTGGAATCAACGGCTTCATCCTGGACCTGCGCTTTAATCCGGGCGGATTGCTGACCAGCGCCATCGAAATCTCCGATATGTTCGTGGACGACGGCCTGATCGTCACCATCAAGCCGCGCGTCGGCAAAAAGATCGAATACACCGGCGAGCATGAGGGCAGCTTCCTCAACTTCCCCATGGTGTGCCTGGTTAACGGCATGAGCGCCAGCGGCAGCGAAATCGTGGCCGCCTGTCTCCAGGATCACGAGCGCGCCATCGTCATGGGCGAGCGCTCCTATGGCAAGGGCAGCGTACAGAACATCCAGCCCTTCGAGGGCGGCGAGTTGAAGTTCACGACTGCCTCGTACTGGCGGCCCAGCGGCAAGAATATCAACAAGTCAAGCACTTCCGGCAAGGAAGACGAAGATTGGGGCGTCATGCCCAATCCCGGCTTCACGCTCAATTTATCCGACAAGGACCGCGACCAATTGTACGAATATCAACATGATTCGGAGATAATTCCGCGCCGCGATATCAAGGCCAAGGAGAAGAAAACCGACTTCAAGGATAAGCAACTGGAAATGGCCCTGGAGTACCTGCGCAGCCAGATCCGCACCACCGCCAAGGCGCCCGCAAAGCGAGCAGGCTGAAATGGCGGCGTTGTCCTTGTTGCTGGTAGAGATGCTACAGCCTTTGCAAGCCCACGGGAACATCCCCGTGGGCTTTTTTTCTTGCGCTTGCCATCCTTGCCCACTTCCTCTTCCTCGCGCATGATTGATGTCGAAAGGAAGTCGCGAGCCGATTCTATGCTTCTTCTCTCAGATCGCGTCCCAGGCCGAACGGCCGGGGCTTCCTTGCTGCGAATCTCTTCCCGTCGCCAGGTGAAAAAGGAAATCCCCATGTTCCGCTTGCGTTTTGCCGCGCTGGCTGTGTTACTGGCAGGCTTTGGGTTCGTGTGCGGCTGCGTTGGCATGCATCGATCTTTGCTCGGCCGCCACGCCTGCCCGGAGACGGATTGCTGTGACGTGGGGGCGGTCCCCGACGGCGATATCCCCTCCGGTGGCGGCTGCTGTCCGGGACCCGGCCCGGCCGGCAACGTGCCGGTTTTGCCGCCGCCCAATTTAGCGCCGCAGAACACGGTGCCGCCGCTGACGCCGCTTCCCAATGACCGCCTCACGCCTATCCCGCGCGCGCAGCCGGGTCCTTACTTCCCGCCATCTCCCTGAGCCCGGCAATCCAGGCGTGCCGACGTGAATGTGACGCGGTCATATACTAAGTCAAAACGGGTCTACGCTTCGTCCTGAGTAGTTCCCAGCCGTGTACCCGTTTTGGCTTGGCCGGACCGCATGCTTGACGCGACCAGTAAAAAGCTCTTGCAACTGTTAAAGCCCGGCAACCCAACGGAGTTGCGTAGCGCCGCCGCGCGCGTGCTTGGGGAAGTCGGTGCGCGCGAGCCGGAACTGACACGCACCCTTTGTGAGCTCATCAACGATCCCGAGGCGGACGTGCGGCTGCAGGTATTGCGCACGCTCGGCCAGCTTCATGTCGAACAGGCTTTGCCGCAATTCCTAGAAAAAGTCCGGCAGGGGGGCCTGGAAGCCGAAGTCGCGGCGGAAGCAACAGCGCGGCTGGGGGCGCGCGGCACCAAGGCGCTCCAGGGGCTGATGCATGAGGTGGCCCCGGGCTTGCGAAGACGGATAGCGGCGGCGCTGGCCGTGGGCGGCACCAGCAGTGCCGGCGCTGCAGCCGTCGATGCCTTGCGGGACAGCGATGCGGGCGTGGTGGATGCTGCGGCACGCTCGCTCCTCAACGAGGTGCCCACGCTCTCGGCCGCCCAACGGCGCACGCTTGCGGACCATGTTCTGGAACTGCTCGCTCCGAAGGCCGGGACGAAGCTGTCGGTGGGTTCCGAAACGGCGCTGCTGCGGCTACTGTCCGGCCTTGCCGATCCTCGCGGCGAAGCCGTTTTCTGGTCGCGGCTTGATGCGCTCCAGCCTGTGGAGGTGCGTGCCGCGGCTCTGCAAGGGCTCGGCGCCGTGCCGCACTCCCTGGGCAAGGATCGGCTCCGGCGGTTACTGGACTGCGCCGCCGACCGGGATTTCCGCGTCGCGGCCCCCGCGCTGATGCTGCTCAAAGAAGCGACCGCGTCCGGCCGAGGCGACAAGGAATGGCTCGCCTTGCTGGATGCACCCGACGCCGCTGTGCGGCGCTTCGCCATCGACAAACTTGCCGATCAGGATAGCGCGGCGCTGGCGCAGGCCCTGATTCGCCAACTAGGGCATCGCGACCGCGAGCTGCATGCCGCGGCCCTGGAGCGCCTGGGGAAAATGAAGCACGGCCGCGCCGCACTCGCCGGCGCGCTCCTCAAGGCGCGGAATGTTGATGAGGCATGGCTGCTGGCGCGGGCCCAGGCATCCTTCGTCAGGGACCTGGGCTCGGCCCTGCAAAAGCAAATCTTCGGGCAGGCTTGCAACTACCTCGAAAACGAGGACCGCCGCGCCGATGCGCTACTTTTCCTGCTCCGGGAAGCGGATGCACGCGCGCTCCGGGGGCAACTGGAAGATAAAGCCCTGGCCCTGCGCAAGAAAAAGGATTACGCGACGGCTCTCATCTACTTGCGGCTCCTGGGCCGGGACCCCGCTTGCGGCGAGGCGCTGCGCTTTGAGTTAGCGGCTTGCGGCTTGCGGCTCTCCGAGCACAATCTCGCTGCCGACGCGCGGGCCGCAGACCCCTGCCTGGATCAGTTCGCCCGGCTCGTCCGCAGTCATGAAGTGGAACCGGCCGAGCGACTCAAGCAGGCCAAATGGCTGCAGCCGGAAGACCTGTTTTATTTGGGGTTTCACTTTGTCGAAGGGGACCGGAGCGAGCGCGAATTCGGCGCACAAGCGCTGCGCTTGCTGCTCAAACGCTCGCCGCGCTCAAAGATCGCCAAGGACGCCAGGAGTAAGCTGCGCAGCGCTGGCTTAAAGTAGGCAGCCTATTGGTGTTTTCCAGCCAGTCGTTAAGCTTTAAGTATCGAGTACTGAGTACTCGGTACTGGGTACTCCGTACTCCGTACTCAGTACTCGCTCCCTCCAGCTTCCCGCTCACATTCCCTCATATACCGAATGCTCTCCCGGGCGATCGTTTCGGGATCCGGCGAATAGTCGAAGACTTCAACCGAGATCCATCCGCCATAAGCACTCGCCTTCAGGGCCTGAAAAATAGGTACAAAATCTACTTCACCGAAACCGGGGCCGCGCTTGTTAGGATCGTTGGCGTGAAAGTGTCCGGTGTAGCGGGCATAGCGGCGTATCAGATCCGGAATCGGCACTCCTTCGCTGGCCATGGCCTTCACATCGAGATGCAGGACAAAATTCGGATGATTGATCCGCTCGATCATCTCCATGGCCTCGGCGCAGGAGTTGATGAAATCGGTTTCTTGTTTCGTAAGAGGTTCGAGGCACACACGCACGCCAAGATCGGCAAGCGCGGGCAGGACCAGGCGGAAGGTCGCGATTGCGAAGTCCGTGCCCTGAGCCTTCGTCACGCCGGCGGGAAGAGAGCGCTGGGCGGGGGAGCCAAACACCAGGATATCGCCGCCCAGGTCGCGGCAGCAGCGGGCCAGCTCGATGAGATAATCCGCAGTGCGGCGGCGACTGCTCTCGTCCGCGGCGGTGAGCTGCAGGCCCTCGGTCCGGGCCAGGAGCCAGTGCAGACCCAGCAACTTCAAGCCGCAGTCTTCGGCCTGGCAGCGCAGTTGCTGACGCTGTTCGGCGCTGACGTCGGTGATGCGCTTGCCGAGCGTGAAGGGGGCAAGCTCAAGACCCTGGTATCCCAACGCCGCCGCCAACCGGCACACCCGGCCGTGCTCCCAGCCGGCGAACGTCTCATTGCAGATGGCGTAACGCATATCAGCGAATGATCACAGATTCCGAGTTTAGCAAGGTGAGCTCAAGCGGCTCGGCAGCCGGAATGCTTCCCGCCAATTGGTAGAACTCTTTGGGCGTATTGACAGGCATGGGGCCTTTATCCGTGCGCACATGCGTGACGATGTCGTTGAGGTGCAATTGCAAAGCCGCCGGGCTGCCGGGCTGCAATTCCGCGACCAGTACACCTGGCTGGAAGGCGATGTCGCTAAACCCCCTGGCCCGAAAAGGGACGACGCCCCGATCCATGATGCTGGTGTGATCGACGCGCATGCCGCGAATCGGCGCGGGCCGGTTTGAGGCGATGATTTTTCCCGGAACATACGACTTCGCCAGGGTGACGTCAAAGGATTGCGAGCGCCGGCCGCCAACCTCCAGGCGCCGGACTTCTATGCGCACCGTGGAATCCGCCAGCGAGGTTGCCACGGTGAAAAAAATATCCTCAGCATCTCTCACGCGTTCGCCGGCCACGGAAACCACCAGGTCGCCGGTCCTCATGCCCGCCTTGGCTGCCGGAGATCTGGGAACAATGTCGACCAGGCCCGGCTCTTCCGGCTTAGGAGATGTGACACCGAGAAAGCCATACTCCACTTCCTCGCCGGCCTTCAGTTTATCGATGATGCGTTTCATGCGTTTGTCAATGGGAATGGCGAAGCCGGCGGCGGTGTCGCTCCCTCCCAGCATGGCCCGCGCCGTGGTCAAGCCGACCATTTCGGCCTTGAGATTGAGAAGGGCGCCACCGCTGCAGCCGGCATTCAGTTTTGTGTCCGCCTTGATCAGGCATTTGTACTTGTAAAGCGGACGAGCATTCTTTTCCCGGTCTTCCCACGGAGCGCCGAACGCGGCATCGTGCAGGTTGCTGACGATTCCTTTCGATGCGGTGGGATCGGCCACGCCGTAGGGAAAGGCAAGCGAGACGACGAAGCTGCCCTTCTGCAGCTGGTCGGCATCGCCGAACTTGATTGGCTGCAGGGGCCCGACGCCGGCATCGATGAGCCGCAACACGGCCAGGTCGCTGCGCGGATCGGCCGCGTAGATGTCGGCGTAGCTGCCGTTGCGGCGGTTTCTCTTTGCGCTTTCCGCGGATTCCGCCAGGCAGACAAAAATCTTGCTGGCCTCGTGCACGACGTGATAGTTCGTCAGGATGAGCAGCTCCTTGCCGTCCGAGCCGTGCGTGCCAGCCGGCGGCGCCGCGATGACCACGCCGCTGCCAAACGACTCGGGCACATTTTCCTTGCGACTCAGATCGTACAGCTTTTCCAGCTCGTCCTGCGGGTTAGCGGCGTCGCGCATTGGCCCGCGCCAACCGCGGCGTTTGGCTGCCGGAAGCGGCTCGGCTTTGCTCGTATCGAACGCCCCTAGCTTGCCCGGATTGTCTGCCGGCGGTTCGTCGTGGAAGATTTTCTTGTAGGCGTCGCTCCGCGAAACCAGGATGCAGGCGATGGACGGGTCCGCTTGCTTGATAACCTCCTGCAGGGCCTTCTCGTAGACCTGGGCAATATCGACGAAGGAATTCTTGTCCTCGCCGTCACGCGCGAGTGCCGACAGAGACGCCAGAACTGCAAAAACGGCGACTAATAAGCTGCGAAGCATGATGGTTCCCGGTACTGGGCCCGAAAAGCAAAGAATTTATCGAGGCGCAAGCGTTTTCATTGTTGTACCTTGAATTGCTGGAGCTTTCCAGTTGCAATTCTTCGCAGAGCGCAAGAGACAACCCCGGTCGCCAGCGACTCTGTCCCTTGTCGCCGCCTACCGGGGTTTCTATTTGAGTCCAGGTGACGCAGGGACCCTGCTCACTCCGCGGCCGCGGTCTGGCGCTTGTTCGATTCCTTTTCCTTCTTTACGGGCTCGGATTTGGCGGGCGGGGGGACTTCGCCGTTGGTCTCCGCAGCTGGCGGCTGTGCCGCCAGCAAGCCGCGTTTTTCCAGCACTTTCCGGGTGATCTCATCCACCAGGGCCGGATTGTCGCGCAGGTATTGCTTGGCGTTCTCGCGTCCCTGGCCGAGGCGGAGTTCGCCGTAGTTGATCCAGGCGCCGCTCTTGTCGATGACCTTGTCCTCGATCGCCAGGTCGAGGAGATCCCCTTCGCGGCTGATGCCATGATCGTGCATGAGATCGAACTCCGCTTGCTTGAAGGGAGGCGCGACCTTGTTCTTGACGACGCGCACCTTGACGCGCGAACCGATCGTCTCCTCGCCGTCCTTCACGCTGGTGATCTTGCGGATGTCGAGGCGGACCGAGCTGTAGAACTTGAGCGCCAAACCGCCCGAGGTCGTCTCGGGATTGCCGAACATGACGCCGATCTTCTGGCGGATCTGGTTGATGAAGATCATGCAGGTCTTGGTCCGCGAAATCGTCGGGTTGAGCATGCGCATCGCCTGGCTCATGAGCCGCGCCTGCAGGCCGACGTGCGTATCGCCGATCTCGCCTTCCACTTCCGAGCGCGGCACCAGGGCCGCCACCGAGTCGATGACAATGATATCCACGGCGTTTGACTTGATGAGCATCTCGGCGATCTTCAGCGCCTCTTCAGCGCTCGACGGCTGGCTGACGAGCAAGCCTTCGAGGTCCACGCCGACCCGTTTGGCCCAGGCCGGGTCGAGGGCGTGTTCGGCGTCGATGAACGCCGCCACGCCGCCCTGCTTCTGCGCATTAGCCACGACATGCAGGGCGACCGTGGTCTTGCCGCTCGCCTCGGGTCCGAAGATTTCGATGATGCGGCCGCGCGGCAAACCGCGCCCCCCCAGGGCGATGTCGAGGCTCAGGGCGCCGGTAGGTATGGCCGGCACATCGGACACCGCATGCTCGCCCAGTTGCATGATGGCGCCCTTGCCGAACTGTTTCTCGATCTGGGACAACGCGTTTTTCAGCTCCCGGTCCGTTGTCTGGTCCGCCATGTTCGCTCCTCGCTGGGAAGAAGGGTTAGAAGGTCTTAACCGATGCACGGTTGTTGTTGGCCGGCCAACGCTGCTCACTTTGGCTTTTCTATTTCTTATGGCAGACAAGCCCAATGTCCTTGCCCGCCTGGAAAACCGGCTAGCCTTGATACTGTACGTTTGTGAGTATACCGGATCTGCATCTAGTAGCAAGAGCAAAACTGGGAGAAATCCAACCTGAATCGCTTGGCGGGATGAATTCAAGCGGGGTCAGATTTTTCATGACTGGATCAGGCCGGTTCCCTGGCGGTCCTGTCCGCGTCGGCAAACGCTTCTTTCCAGGTGGCGCCATAACCCTTGACGATCGTAGCCGTTTTATGGTTTCAACCGGTAATCGTGTGCCTGTAAAATATAGCAACCTGGCAGAACCAATTTTCGCAAAGCACAGCCACGATGATTCAGAATTATCGCGAGCCAAACGCCGGCCGAAAACAAGTAGCCGGCAAACACCCCACCAAGATCCTGGTGATTGATTTAGGCGGTTCCCAGGTCAAGATCCTGGCGACCGGCCAAACGGAGAAGCGTCAGGCCGATTCCGGGGAGAGCATGACGCCGCTAGGCATGGTGGAAGCCGTGAAGGAATTGGCGGCGGGCTGGGAATTCGAGGCCGTCGCGCTCGGCTACCCGGGCCCCGTCGGCCCCGAAGGGCCGCGCTCGGATAATGAGAGCCTGGCCCCCGGATGGGTCGGGTTCGATTTCGCAGCCGCCTTTGGCGTGCCGGTCAAGGTAAGCAACGATGCCGCCATGCAAGCGCTCGGCAGTTACGCGGGCGGGCGCATGCTGTTTCTCGGCCTGGGAACCGGGCTTGGCTCCGCCCTGGTTACGCAACGTTCCATCATCCCCCTGGAGTTAGGCAGCCTTCGCTACACGCGCAAGCGCACCCTGCATGACTGTCTCGGTCGCGCGGGCCTGCGCCGCTTGGGTCTTAGGGGATGGCGTGCGGTGTTGGCGGAGGTGGTAACTTTCCTGAAGGCTGCTTTCCAGGCGGACTATATCATGCTTGGCGGCGGCAATGCCAAGAAGGTCGGCGAGCCACCCCCGTGGTCGCGTCTGGGGAGCAACCTGTGCGCTTTCCGGGGCGGCTACCGCCTCTGGGGATTGGAGCTAACGCCGACGTTGACGCCCGATGGACGACAAGAAGAACTGCCGGCGGCCGACCAGGAATGGCGCATGATTTGAACGGATTCAGGGCAGTTCGCCTAGCGAATTCACCAGGTCCCAGGCGGCGAAGAAGAGATCGCTGACCGTGGTGGCGGGAGTGTGCATCATGTGCTGCAACTGCGCGACAGCGGCAGCACTTGTCTGCGCGGGTAAGAACTGGGCCAGATTGTCGAGCGCTTGCTCTGCCCAGGCCATGACACTGGCAGGCACCTGCGTGAGGCTCTGCGTCGCAGAACTGCCCGTCGTTGCCCCGGCGCTGTAGATCACACCGGCGATTGCCGTGGCAAACTTGCCGGCGGCGAAATTCAAAGTGTTGGCTTCGCCTTCCTTATCGATGGCGAACTCAATCTGGCTTTCCGGAGCCACAGTCGGGATGGCGGCGGCGCCGCCGCCGCGGGCCGGGCGCAGAGCATGATTGAAAATGTAGTCGGCAATTCCATCTCCCGAGCGGATGCCTTCCACGGCATCGAAGTGCCAGTGGATGCCGAGATAAATCCGGCTTTGGGCGTTCTCGCCGGAGGCCTGGCTGAAGCTGTCATAGGACCTGGGCTCCAGCGGCCGCTTGTGACCGTATTGATCGACCGTGATGGTGTTGAATTCATCCGAGATAATGGTGAAATGTATGGCGTCGGTGCCGTAGAAATCCGCCATCATTTTGAAGAGGGCGCCGCCGAAGGCGGCGTGTCCGGAAACGTATGCGGGAAACGGCGGCGTGAAGTTGGTGCCGCTGCCGTTATCGGCCGGCGCGCCGAGCGGCTGCCAGTTTGGGTCCGCCTGTCCAGCAAGCAGCGGGTTGTCGCTGCCCAGGCCGCTGGGGCCGGTGCCGGGATCGTTCTCGCGGATGGCGGTCACCGGCCGCCAGTAGTTGTAGGTGTATTTGGCGTCCCAGGCGGTGATGCCGGCGTCCGCCATGGCCAGGTTGACCAGCGCGAAGAAACGGGCATTCTGGACGACCGTGTTCCCTTCCTGCTTCGCGATGACTTCGGCGATCTGGTTATAGAAGCGCACCGGCGCGCATAGGCCCGGCGACACGTCGTAGCCCCAGAACAGGCCGATGAGCGTCTCCTGGTCAGTCCGGATGGTGGGGCTATGCACGCCATCCCCGCCCAGGGCCTTGACCTCCTCATAAGCGGCGGCATAAGCAGGGCTGGTTATCGACGGCGGCGGCGGCGACTCGAACTGGGCAGCGCTCTGCACGGCAAACGGGGCGACCTGGCCCCAATCGGGCGTCAGAGGCGCAGCACCGGGATGGAGCGGATCCGAGCGCCACTCGCCCGGCAATTGGCCATAGGTGTAGTTCACGGGCTGGCCGGCGGCATCGATTTGCGAGCCGTCGTTGGCCCGCGCGGCCAGGATCTCGGCTGCCACGGCCTGGCCCACCGCAGTCCCCTGCCGCGCTCGCCCGGGTGCTATGCCGGCCAGGTCCGCCGCCAGCGCCTGGTCGAACATGGGCTTCAAATAGGGGTACAGGGCCGCCAGCGTATCATGACCCGCCTGGGCCGCCGCTGCTTCGATGGACGCGCCTCGCGAGGCGTGCACGTCGGTCACCAGGTAGGGCGTATAGGACCGGTCAATGGCGTTGACGGCATCAAAGATCGCCCCCTGGACAATCGCCATGACCCGTCCCACGCGTGTCGGGCCGAACTGAAGCCGTGGCGCGTTCAGTCCGTGATCGATTTTGGCGGCCTCAATCGCCAGGGCGTTCCATTCCAGGACCACATCGCCCGACAAAAGACAGCGTTCTTCGAGCGCTTCGATCGTGGGGCGACAAGCGGGTCTTTGAGAATGTTTTCGCCGCGCGCTGCCGCCCAGGGACGCAGCTTTCGAGATAGAGATGGGATGCCACATGGGTGCAATCTCCGGGTTGCGGGAGCGAACTTCGCCCCAATATACCGGGCGGCAGTGCAATTGCAAGCGAGCGAGCGGCTGGACCGATGTTCCTAACTGGGACCCGGCCAGGCTGAGATCCTGACCTGCGAAATAGCTTTCCGGTGAACTTTCAGGAAGTTACAATGTCCTTCTAGAGCATGAGTGCCGAAGTGGCGGAATTGGCAGACGCGCCGGTCTCAAAAGTCACAAGGTCACAACCCCAGAAAGTGCGGAAACCCCGTATTTTCTGGGTTTTTCGTCAATTCGGACAAATCGACTCTCAGACCTTTTCCCGACTAATCGCGAGTAATCGCGCCCCTTTGGTCACAGGATGGTCACACGACCCACACAACGCGCTGACAAATCCCCATTGCTCCATGTTCCGCATGTTTCCCATGTCGGCCGTTTAATTAACACTTGGCCGGCCGCAGAATGCTCGTATGGACCGATTCAAACATTGGCTCTTGAGAGCGGCGGCGCTTCTGACTGCGTTAACAGCATTCGTCCAAGCCGCGGCCCGGCTGGCTCTTGTACTGCTGGAGCTACTCCGGCGCTGGTGGTCGGTATAATGTGAATGGGACGGCCGGAG
>DASZFN010000377.1:0-24994 GCA_035939715.1 Gemmataceae bacterium
GTTTCTGCGCACCGAGGCATGCAGCGGCGAGAACGGCATCTCGCTGACGGAATACGCCCCCTTCGGCGTCATCGGCGTGATCACCCCCGTCACGCATTCGCTGCCCACTCTCGCCTGCAATGCCATCAACATGCTTGCCGGCGGCAACGCGCTGGTGATCAATGCCCACCCCAGCGGCGCGCGCATCGCCGCCAAGGGCGTGCGCTTATTCAATCAGGCGATTCACAACGCCATCGGCATTGATAACCTCCTCGCGATCATTGAGAAACCCACCCTGGAGAGCGCCCAGGCAATCTTCGATCACCGCGAGGTGCGGCTGCTCTGTGTGACCGGCGGCCCTGCGGTCGGCCGGGCCGCCCTGCGTAGTCCCAAGCGCGCTATTGTGGCCGGTCCAGGTAATCCGCCGGTGGTAGTCGACGAAACGGCCGACCTGGAGAACGCCGCCCGTTCCATCGTGGCCGGCGGAGCGTACGACAACAATTTGCTGTGTATCGGTGAAAAAGAAGTCTTCGCCGTGGCCGCTATCTTCGATGAGCTCATGGAGGCCATGACGCACTACAAGGCTGTCCGCCTGAATAAGACACAGATGGAAGCCTTGACCAAGGCCGCCATCGTGGCCGGTCCCGACGAGAAGCACAAGCTGATCGTTAACAAGGACCTGATCGGCCAGGATGCGGCCGTGCTGGCCAAACATGCAGGCGTTCAGGTGCCGGCCGACACCGAGTTGCTTTTCGGCGAGACCGAAGAAGCGCATCCGTTCGTTGATCTCGAGCAGATGATGCCGTTCGTGCCGTTTGTGCGTGTTCCCAACGTGGACGCCGCCATCGCCCTGGCCAAGAAATACGAGCACGGCTTCAAGCACACGGCCGTCATCCACTCGCGCAACGTGGACACGATCACGCGTATGGGGCGGGAACTGGACACCAGCCTGTACATCCAGAACGGACCGAGCATGGCCGGTCTGGGAAGCGGCGGCGAGGGCTACTTGAGTTTCAGTATCGCCACGCCCACCGGGGAAGGCGTGACAACGCCGTTGACCTTTACCCGGCAGCGGCGCTCGACGACGGCGGGAAGCATGCGCGTGCTGTGAAAGGGACCATGCAAATAGCTCGTGTAGTCGGCCACGGAATTTCGACCGTCAAGCATCCCAGCTTGCACGGTTGGCGCTTGCTGCTTGTGCAGCCGTTGAGCCCGGACGACCAGGAAGACGGCGAACCGCTCCTGGCGATTGACAAGCTAGGAGCAGGGACGGCTCAGCGCGTGATTATCTCCAACGACGGCGCCGGGGCGCGCGAGCTGGTGGGGATCAAGAATTCGCCGGTGCGCTGGATGGTGCTGGGAGTGTGCGACTAATGGATGCCAAGGGCGGCCTCCAGGATGTTTCAAGCAACGGCCAGGTCTTGCACTGGCAGGGACGGTTGCTCTGCGCCGAAGACCTGCGCCGCGCCTTGAATGGGCATCGCGAGCTGATCCTATCGCCGCGGACCGTGGTGACGCCTTTGGCCGCGGAAGAGCTGCGCAGTCGTGGTGTGCAGCTCACTCGGCAAGAGGACGTGAAGCAGCCAGGCCCGGCAGCGAGCTGGGGTTATACCTGTGACAGGCCGGAGCCAGTCGTGCAAAGCGCAGTGAAGTCGCTGGAAAGGGACGGCGCGGCCCTGAAAGAGCTTCGTCCGCCATCGGATGCCTCGCTTTGCCGTTGGGCCGCTGCTGTGGCGAAGTGTGTAGCAAAGACGGAGTGCAAGGCCGGGATCGTGTTTTGCCAGGATGCGGGTTTGCTCTGCTGTGTGGCGAACAAATTCGCCGGTCTGCGGGCCGTTCCGGTCGCATCGGCCGCTCAAGCCGCGCGGGCAACTCGGGCGTTAGGTGCGAACCTGATTGCCATCGAGGTGGCCGGCCGGACGTTTTTTGAAATCCGGCAGATTCTCCGGACTGTCTGTGTACCGGGCGAACCGGCCTGTCCGGCGGAGGTCGCCTGTACGCTCCAGGAGTTAGAAGGTCATGCGCATCGCTGAAGTGATCGGCACGGTAACGCTGTCGCGCTACCATCCGAGCCTGACCGGCGCCCGCTGGGTACTCGGCGTGCCGTTCAGCCTCAAGTCCTTGGCGGGGGCGACGGATGCCGACGGCGAGGATGTCGTGATCTACGACAATCTCGGCGCCGGCCAAGGTCAGCGCATCGGCTTCAGCGAAGGCGCCGAGGCGGCGCAGCCGTTTTTCCCCGAGCGCAAGCCGATCGATGCCTTTTGTGCGTGCCTGTTGGATCAAGTAGTCGTGAACGGATGAAAACGTGTGGGGGCAAGTTTCCAACTTGCCCGATTGGCGGGCAAGTTGGAAACTTGCCCCCACAGAGAGGAAGACATGAACGAATATCAGCTCAAACAACAAATCTGTGAAATCGGCCGGCGCGTGTACGCGCGCGGCTTTGCCGCGGCCAACGACGGCAACATCAGTATCCGTCTCAACGACAAGGAAGTACTGTGCACGCCGACGATGATGTGCAAGGGCTTCATGAAATGCGAAGACATGTGCAAGGTGGATTACGAAGGCAAGCAGATTGCCGGCACGCGCAAGCGCAGCAGCGAGATTCTCCTTCACCTGGCCATCTACAAGCAGCGCCCCGATGTGAAAGCGGTCGTGCACTGCCATCCGCCCCATGCGACAGCGTTCGCGGTGGCCGGCGAGCCGGTTCCGAAATGCGTCCTGCCTGAGGTGGAGGTCTTCCTGGGCGAGGTGCCGACCGCTGTCTACGAGACCCCGGGCACACAGAAGTTTGCCGATACCATCGTGCCACACCTGAAGTCGAGCAACACCATCATCCTCTCCAATCATGGCACCGTGACGTTCGGGCCGGACCTCGAGAAGGCGTACTGGAACAGCGAAATCATCGACGCCTACTGCAAGATCCTCATCCTCGCCAAGCAAATCGGCCGGGTGAATTACTTTACGCAAGGACAGACCAAGGAATTGCTGGACCTCAAGAAGAAGCTCGGCTACGACGATGCCCGCTTCACACGCGGCGAGAACTGCGACCTGTGCGGCAACAACACCTTCGGCCGCGGTTATACCGAAGAAGCAGAAGCCAAGGCTTGCCAGTGCGACGTCGCCCATTCGGCGACAGCTCAGCCCGGCGTAAATGGCCGAGTGCATGAAGAGCAAGACGTTGAGACGTTGGTACGCGTGGTCACCGATCAGGTAATGGCGGCCCTGGCAGGTGCAAGAGCTTAAGCAGGAGCGTCTTCCATGAAAGTCAGCATCATCGGCGGCGGCGGCCTGGTCGGCAGCATGACGGGCTATGCGCTGCAATGCGGCGGTTTGGTCAGCAGCATTTGTCTGATTGATGCCAACAAGGACATGGCTCTCGGCCAGGCCACCGATCTCTTACATGGCGCGAGCCTGGTTTCCGACCAGCGCATCAGCGCGGGCGACATGAGCGAGGTGGCATCCAGCGACATCGTCGTCATCACTGCAGGTCTGCGCCGCAAGCCGGACGAAAGCCGGCTGGACCTGATCAATCGCAACGTCGATCTGTTCCTGACGCTGCTTGACCAGGTGAAGGCTGCCGGGCTGAAGGACAACTCGTATCTGGTGGTCGTGAGCAATCCCGTGGACGTGCTCACCTACCTCGCCGTGCAGCGTGCCGGGTTACCCTGGCAGCGCGTGATCGGTCTGGGAACACAACTTGATACGGCGCGGTTTCGGAGCTACCTGGCCCGCCGACTGCAGGCGCCGCCCACGCAGGTCCAGGCTCTCATCCTCGGTGAGCACGGCGACAGCATGGTGCCGATCTGGTCCAGTGCCACCATTGCCGGTTTGCCGTTGGAGCAATGGCCCGGCTTCAGTCCCACCGCGCAAAAGGAAGTGTTCGAAGAAACCAGGACGGCCGGCGCACAGCTAATCAAGCTGAAGGGCGGCTCCGGCTTCGGCGTCGGACTCTCCATCCGCGAGGTGGTCCACGCGTTGGCGCTGGACAGCCGGCGCGTGTTGCCGGTCAGCACGCTGCAGTCCGGACTGTACGGCATCCGCGATGTCTGTCTGTCCGTGCCCACGGTGGTCGGTTGCGGGGGAGTCCGTCAGCAGATCGAGTTGCCGCTGACCCAAAAGGAACGCCTTGGCTTGATGCAATCGGCCCGGGTATTGCGCGAAACCATCGATCAGGTGGAACAACGCATCGGCCCTGCTCGCGCTAACGGAAAAGCCGCCGTCGCGATGCCGGCGAGCAAGCCAAAGACCATCGGCCACTCCATCCCTCGCGCGGCCTGGGAAACGGTCAAGAAGTGAAATAGTCCCATGGTGGAAAAGTCTCTCGATCAAAAGCTGAAACGCATTCACGCCGATCCGCACGGCGGCAAGGACTTCATTCTTGCCGACGCCAAGGACGCGGACATGGCGCTTGCTATCGGCGCACCCGGCAAGTCGCCCGAGACCCACGGCAGCGAACTCCGCTATCGCAGCCTGGGCGAATTTCGCGACGTCATCGAACAGATCGTGGACCAGGGCCTGGTGGACATCATGCTCATGTCCGCCAGCACCAGTGAAGTCCTGACCATCCACAAACGCATCTTCGCTAAGAGCCACGTCACGCCGGCGGCCCGTGTCAACGATACGACAGACATCCACATCGTCCGCGGCAGCAAGTATCCGGCGCAGCCGTCGCTCCCTTTCCGCACGGCGACGCTCGACCACATCCAATGCGGCCATGTGGATTGCCAGCCGGACGAGCGCCACCTGGGCGCCAACCTCGGCCTCTATAGCATCACCTTCAACAACGATGCGGTGCTCGATCGCGAGGCCCTGGCGCAGTACAAGGACTTTCGCCTCGAGGCGGAGCGCAAGCAGTTTCGCCACTTTCTCGAGGTGTTTGATCCGAACCGCCCCGAAGCGGTTGAGGCGAGCAAGATTCCCGAGTTTATCAACGACGTCATTGTCCGCGCGCTGGGCGGCGTCACCTCCAAAGGCCGGCCGCTGTTTCTCAAGATGGTCTACCACGGCCCCAAAGCCATGGAAGAGCTGGTGCACTACGACCCGCACCTGGTGGTCGGTATCCTCGGCGGTTCCGCAGGCACGACCTATGACGCCTTCAAGCTCCTGAGCGAAGCGAAGAAATACGGCGCCCGCGTCGCTCTCTTCGGCCGCAAAATCAATAACGCCGAGAAT
This sequence comes from Gemmataceae bacterium, assembly GCA_035939715.1. Taxonomy (GTDB): domain Bacteria; phylum Planctomycetota; class Planctomycetia; order Gemmatales; family Gemmataceae; genus DASZFN01. The sequence goes on from DASZFN010000377.1 coordinate 5,155, forward strand.
CAACTGGCATTCGTTCGCTTCTTGCGCCTGATTGCCGACGATGAAATCACTGCCGAGGAAGCCGTGCACGCTTATCACGGCGTCCTGCAAAAACTGGGAATCAAGCCACGCCGCGCGCTGCCAGATGACATGCAACTCCAGACAAATGTCATGAGTTACGATGGCAACGGTGTAGTGACAAGCATTCCTCCAAAGAAGACGGTTCCTCTACTAACTGGTGGCAAAAAGGACTGTCGTTGTGGCTGCGACGGCGACAAGAAAGTCGAAACCCCTGCAGCGGCGCAGCCGGGCGGCAACAGCGAGCCCGATTTTAGCAAGATGACCAATGCTCAGAAAATCGCCTATCACAGGGCCCGGTGGAATCGGGTGCTCGGCTGATGCGGCTTGAGAAGCCGTCCATCAATTTTGTTGCGAAGTCGGGGCCATTTCGTTTTTCATTGCATTGCTCAGTCAGTGTAACCGGGCAAAGAAACGGTATTCGGAGGACTTACGTCACAGGTGCAACACCCAAAGCTCCAAGGCACAAGAAGTTGCATCCGCTAATATCGGCGCAATCTCATTTCAGTTCGCGTAATGCAATGAAATCTGACCCGCGGCTGGTTCAGGACTCTCCTTCCCCAGCACTTCCGGTCAATAACCCGAGTTCCCCCGCGATCGGCTTCATCGCGTCAATCACAAACTGGATGTGCTCAGTCAAATCGACACCGAAATCCGCAGCGCCCCGCGCGATGTCTTCGCGACTGACATTCCGGGCAAAGCCCTTGGATTTCATTTTCTTCTTCACGCTGGAAGCAGTCAGATCGGTGATGCCATTGGGCCGGACCAAGGCGGCGGCGGTGACAAGTCCCGCCAGCTCATCGCAAGCGTAAAGCGCCTTGTCCATCCGGCTGACGCGGGGGCAATCGGGCAGATAGTCCGCGTGCGACTTGATTGCGTAAATCACCTCATCGGGATAACCGCGCTCGCGCAGAATTTGCGAGCCTTTGAGCGGATGATTCGGCGGATCGGGCCAGCGCTCGTAGTCGAAATCATGCAGGAGACCGACAATGCCCCAGCGCTCCTCATCCTCACCGAGCTTACGCGCATAGGCGCGCATGGCCGCCTCGACCGCAAGCATATGCTTGACCAGACTTGGATTCTGCGTGTACTCGGTCACCAGGGCATAAGCGTCGGCTCGGTTCATCAAGTCTCCTTTCTGTTGTTCAAAGTCGGAGATTGTGCGGGCGATGTCAAGAGCCGCTCCGCGATCACGGTGTCGAGCAGCAATTGGCCGACGTGGTAAAAGACAAGCGGCACCACCGCCAGCGGAAAACTTGCAACAAAGTAGGTATCGAACAAAGAAAGAGCGACCGGCAAAGTTTTTTGGCTGCAGGCAAAGGCGACGGCAATTCGATTCGCGCGTTCGAAGCGAAGCAGCCGGCTGCTGAGCATTCCAAAGAAGAGAGCCGCCAGGTGCACGCCCAGGCAGAGGCAAAGCGTAAGCAGCAGAGGCCAAAGTGCCAGCGCCCCCGCATCCCCTCCAAGCCGGTCGCGGACATCCACGATCGCTTTGAGAATGATGCACAAAATAAGCAGGCGCGAGAGAATGCCGAGAGCCGATTTAAGCCGTGTTGCCGCCCTGGCGAGGAGCGGCACACTGCGACTCAGTTGCCCGAGGCCAACCGGCACGACAAGAACCAGCAGGAGGTTTTGCATCATGGACGACGGCTTCACGGCGGCAGCCAGGCCGGTGCCGCATGTCAGCCAGGCCGTAGTCGCCAATCAGCTGATCGCCGTGGTCAAGAGGACAACGAGCAAGGCCGTGGCTTCGTTGCCGCGCGCCAGCCTGGTCCACAGCACCGCGGAGGCCAGAGTGCAGGGAACGCTGGTGATGATGAGAAGCCCAACGCGGAGGTCGGCCTGCGGGACAAGCAACCCGGCGAGCAAGCCGAGAACCGGCACAAGCCCATAGCTGAGCAACGCGGCCCACAGGGCCGGCCAGGGCCGCACCAGCGCCGTAAGGAGGCTTCGGCTCTCAAGGCTCCAGGCCATGACGAAGAGCGCCACCGCCACGACAACCCGCGGCTCCAGACAAGCGGTGACCGGGCGCAGCCAGGCGGGCCGCAGGAAGGCCAGACAGGCAGTCCCCAGCAGGATGATCAAGAACCACTGCCGTGACAACAGCGCGCGCATGCTATTTTGAAGAGGTCCGGGCGCCGTTAGCGCGCTTTCCATTGCCTGGCGAGATAGAGACAAGCGACCTTCTCCAGGCCTGTTGCTTTGCTGGCTTGTTCTTGCAAAATGGCAACCGCCTCGTCGCTTCGGCCAACCGCCTGGCGAGTGCGTGCTAAAAGTAAACGCGCGCTGCCGGCGCCTGGATTCGATCCATGATTGTCCAGAAACGTCGTCCACCAGCTGGCCGCGGACTCCCACAATTGCTTGCTCTGGCGCGCCTGGGCGCGCTCGGCTTCTTCTTGTTTGCACAGCGCCACGAAGTAGGTTACCTGAGCGGACATGGGCTCCGCCGCGGCGGCCTGGATGACCTGGGCAAGGCCGAGATCCGGCCGGCCCTGACTGGCCAGGGCCTGCGCCGCGTTCTGATTCGCCTTGGCAGCGTTGGGTTTGCCGCCTCCATTGAGGACCGCTTGCTGCAGGGCGCGGAACTGGGCATTGGCGTCGGCGACCCATTGCTCGATCTGGGCATCCAGGCCGGGGACTTCTTTGATCTGCAGCTGCCGCTTCAACTCGTCATTAATATTGCTGAGCTCGCCTGTGGCCTCCCGGAACCGGCCGCGCAGCAGCAGGTCGCGCGGCATGCGGTCGCGCTGCAGCAACTCGGACTGCCTCGGTGGCTGTCCGGGCTTGCCCTGCTGCACTTGTTGCACTCCCGGCAGCCAGCGAATGAGGAACTCGCGTTTCAGCTTCGCCTGCGTGTAAAAGGGCGCAAAAGGAAATGCGTACATGAGCTGCATGAGCCTGCGCGGGTCGTCATCCAGGGCATCGAGCTGCCTGGGAAAGTATTGACCAGGAATGAGCTGCTGTTTCCACTGTTCGCGGCGATAGCTTTTATCCACGCCGCCTTCGTCCTCCGGAACGAAATTGCGCAGCACCCGGATCGGACTGCTCAGGTCCCCAGGCAGGTTCCAGACGCGTACAGGCACGCCCTTCATGACCTCGGACTTGACGGCGGCGGCAAAGCGCTGCGTCAAGGCCAGAGGATCGACGCCGAGTTGGACCCTGTCGGCGCCGGAGAACTTGTCCTCCAGGTACCGCATGCGCGGCGCCAGCGCCGACAGCGTGCAGGCGATATGGATCTCCGCCTGTTTAGCCTGGTCCTGGGAGATGTCATAAGGCGTTTTGTCATCCACCGTCAATGGCCGCAGGATCTCGGGGTTGCCGCGCACCTGGGAAAGCGTGGCCACGTCTTTTCCCTTGGGGCCCGGGAGAGGGAAACCGAGCCGTGTATCGAAGAGGTAAATCTCGTTGCCGATCAACGCACCGGGCAGCCAGTAGCGCAGGGACGGCTCGCCCGGCTTGCCGGGCACAGCGAGCATGCAGCCATCTAACCCCAGTTGCTGAAGCACAGCCAGAAAAACCTGGGCCCTTTCCAGGGCTGTCCCGTAACCGCGGCGCAAAACGAAATCCGGCGGCAAGGCATCGCCCGGCCGCTCCTGCCATTGCACCTGGCGCATGACCCAGGCGAAGCCGGCGGCCGCCTGATCCTGGGAACTCAGCTTGTCGAGATGCAAGCCGGAAAGGGCTTCGTGCAACAGGAGGCACAGCTCCAGGTGATGAGCGTCGAGGGGGGTGAACGTGGTGCGATTGACCTCGGTTAACTCGCTCTCGTCCAGTCCGAACAGGTCCTTATTCTGCAGCGCCTCCTTTTCAGCGTGCGACAGGCCGCGCGGCTTCTCTTCCGCACCTTCCACGTAAAGGTTGAGCTGCTGAACCGCGCCGCGGCAGTCGTCATAGTCGGCGGCCCGGTGCAGCAAGTCGCGGATGGCGTCGAAACTTAAGCCCTTGTTTGAAGTGTTCTGGGTAGCCCGTGTGCTTGGCGCCGGGGGCTTGGCTATTATTCCGAGGCTGACAACGATGCCGATGACGACCAACAGCATGCCGGCGGGCACGGCGAGATAGATAGGCTTCATCAAGTATTCCCGAGCATCTGACAATCGACTAAACGTAGCTGCGGACGGCCTCACGAATGCGCAGACAGCATTCGACCAGGGCTGGCAAGTTCTCCAGGGCAATCATATTGGGACCGTCGCTCAAGGCTTGGTCCGGCTCGGGATGGGTTTCCAGAAAAATCCCGTCGCAGCCGCACGCCACCGCAGCCCTGGCCAGGTACGGAACCATGCGTCGATCGCCGTCGCTGCGGTCACCCGCGGCCCCTGGCTTCTGTACGCTGTGAGTGGCGTCAAAGATCACGGGACAGCCGAGATCTTGCATCCAGGGAATGGAGCGCATATCGGCCACCAGGTTGCCGTAACCGAAGCTGGCGCCGCGCTCCGTCAGCAAAAGGTTTTGGTTGCCGGCCTCGGCCATCTTGGTGACCACGTGCTTCATATCCCAGGGGGCCATGAACTGCCCCTTCTTGACATTTACTACTTTGCCGGTGTGCCCAGCCGCCAGAATGAGATCGGTCTGTCGCGCCAGAAAGGCCGGGATCTGCAAGACATCACAGACTTCTGCCGCCGGGCCGACCTGGTAGCATTCGTGGACGTCGGTAAGCACCGGCAAACCCGTGCGCTCCTTCACCGCCGCCAACGTTCGCAACCCTTCTTCCAAACCAGGTCCGCGAAACGATTTGCCCGACGTGCGATTCGCCTTGTCAAAGGACGCTTTGAAGACGAGCGGCAGTTTCAAGCGGGCCGCCATGTCCCGGAGCCGGTCCGCAATCCGCATGGTTAACTCATGCGTTTCAATGACACAGGGCCCAGCAATCCACAGCAGTGGGTGGCCGGACCCGCAAACAATATTGCCGATGGAAACGGTTCGGCCGCGTGGCATGATCCACCTTCCTTGGCGCGCTGGTCATTCGTCATTGGTCATTAGTCATTGGCCAATGACGAATGACCAATGACGAATGACTCTCCTTACTTCTTCAACTCCACCGGCAGCTTATCAATCTTGGCCGCCAAAATGAAGTCATTCTCGGAAAGGCCATTCAGAGCATGCGTCCAGAGTCCGACAGCGACATTCCGGTAGCCGGCCAGGTGGAGATCGGGATGGTGGTCTTCCGCCTCGGCGAGGCGGCCGATGCGATCAAAGAAATCCAGCCCGGTGACAAAATCCTTGACGCGCCACTCGCGACGGATGCGTTTGCCATCGGACGTGAGTTTCCAGTTCGGCATGTCGGCCAGGTAACGCCGTACCTGTTCCGGTGCGACGGGCGGCACGCCCCCTTCGCACGGGGCACAGTGCTTTTTAGCCAGGTCGTCAATCGTGGCGGCAGCCATGACAAATCTCCCTTCTTAAGGCATGATGAAGGCCGGGGCCGTATTTTCCATTTTAAACAAAGTCTCCGGGAATTCAGGCAAATGAGTTGCGTTTCGCAACAATCTTTCTCATAATGGGATAGCCTATCCTTTGGATACGCGAGATTGGCCGCGCTTGCGCGGACCGCCCCTCCTCGCCGGAACCTTTGAGGTTTGGAAGACGCTATGAGAGCAGTCCACCTGCACGCCAAGGATGACGACGTGACGCAGCCCGCCAAGGACCTCGCCGGGGGACTGCGGGTCGGGCACATTTTTCTCGACACGCGACGGCGGCGTCTGGTTTGCCTGAATGAGACGGCGCGCGAATTTCATGAGCAGCAGGTTCCGCTGGCGCCGGCCGATCTCAAGATCTGGCCATTGCAGAATGCCAGAGGCCAACCCGTGCGTCGCAGCGAGCTGCCGCTGGTGATCGCCTGGCGCTCCGAAAAACCAGCCGAAGCCCAGTTTCTCTTGCCACGGGGCGACAAGCCCGCCTGGCGCATTGCCTGGGCGGCGACGCCGTTGCGCGACAGGGAGGGCAAGCTCCTGGGCGTCGTGGCTACGGTGACCTGTGCGGGCGCCACAGACGACCCTCAGCGGCTGGCCGAGCTGGCGCACGATTTACGGACGCCTTTGCAATCCTTGCGCCTGCTCTGCGCCCTGATCGAGCGTATGCCGCATGCCGACGCCGAGATGAAGAACGTTATGGAAGCGATTCGCGCGGTGGCTGACCGCGCGGTGCAGATCGCACTCGAGCTTCTCGATGCCTGCCGGGGTCCGGTTGGGAAGATCGGCGCCCACGAGATTCCCTGGTTTCCTCTGGAGCCCTTGCTGGCGGGCCTGGCTGCGGAACAAACGGTCGCAGCCCAGGAGAAGAACCTTACTCTGACCAGCGATTTCACCGCCGTCCAGGGATGGGAGATCCGCTGCGACCGGGCGCGCCTCGGCCGTGTGCTGTCGAATATTCTGGTCAACGCGGTGCGCTACACGCCACGCGGCCGCGTCAATTTTGCGGCCGGCTGGCAGGAAAAAGACGGTCAACGTTCGTTGGACATTAGCGTGGCGGATACCGGGCCGGGCATCTCGGATGAAGAACAGGAATCGATCTTTCAGCCGTTCGAGCGCGGCCGGGCCGGCAAGCGCGCCGGCGATTCCAGCGGCAGCGGGCTCGGGCTCGCCGTTGTGGACCGCCTCGTTGAAGAGCTTGGGCTGACCTTGGATGTTTACAGCGAGTACGGCCGCGGTAGCGCCTTTCATCTCCTTGTTCCCGGTAGAATGCTGCGCCACGCTGACAGAAAGAATTGACCAGCGGCGGGAATGGCCCAGGTGGATCCTTGCCGTTGCTTTTTGCCCGGCCTGGTAAAATCCGCATGGCTGCACAAACTTTGCGGGTTTTACGGGCTCTGGCGAATATTCGGGGCCGAACTTAAATCGAACCATCTTGACAGAGCTTTCGCTTCCGCGCACTCAATAGGGAGCCAGCGGCGTCCCTTCACCAATAAAACCGCCAGAGAATGGTTTCATGCCCCTCTGCCAGCTTCCCGGAGCCAGTTTGTTCTACATCGAGCGCGGGCAAGGAGACCCTGTACTGTTTCTGAACGGGCTTGGGGGCGACCATCTTTACTGGCTCGGCCAGCTCCGCGCCTTCGGCAAGCACTACCAATGTCTCGCGCTGGATCACCGTGATGTGGGCCAGTCTTCGTACGCCGCCGAACCTTACACGATTCACACGCTTGGCGCGGATCTGGCGGCTCTCGTGCACAAGCTGCAATTGCCGGCCGTGCATGTGGTCGGGCTGTCCATGGGCGGCATGATTGCCCAGGAACTGGCGCTGAGCAGTCCCCAGCTGGTGCGCAGCCTGGTGCTGGTGAACACGCTGGGGCGCACGGACGACTGGTTTCACGCGACCCTGAGCGCGTTTGAAAAGATTCGCCTGCAAGTTCCCGACACGGCCTCGTTCTTCGAGGCGGTCCTGCCGTGGTGGGTGAGCTATCAATTCTTCGCCGAATCCGGCCGGATCAGCTGGCTGCGCTGGCTGTTGCATCAGAATCCCCACGGACAGAAATTGGAAGGCTTCATGCGTCAGGTCGAAGCCATCCGCGGGCACGATACCATGGAACGATTGCAGCGCATCCACTGCCCCGTGCTGATTCTGGCGGGGGAAGACGATCAAATCGCGCCGCGCCGCTTCAGCCAGGAATTACACCAGCGCATCCCCCATTCCCAATTGGTTATGGTGCCGCGTGTCGGCCATGCCTTGCCCATCGAGGATCCGGGGCAGTTCAACGCACTCCTTAGTAGCTTCTTGCATGCCGTCAGCGCGCCCCACCGGCGCTCCGCCTAAGCGAACCAGGACATTGCCCGGCAAACAGTGTTGGCAGCCTCATGTCAGCGCCCGATAATACACCGGCGCCGTTAGATGCGCGAAGGAGCCGGCATGTCAAAGGCCACCGATATTCGCATTAAGGACCTTGCGTATAGCTACCAGGAGTTCATTTATCGCACGCCCATTAAATTTGGCGGCGTGGCGGTGGATCGCGCATCGCTCTTGAACGTGGAGTGCATGGTTGCCACCGCGAGCGGCCGCGCGGCGAAGGGCTTCGCTTCCATGCCGCTTAGCAACGTGTGGGCGTTCCCGTCGCGCCAATTAAAGCACGAGGACACGCTCGCGGCCATGAAAACTCTGGCGGAGCGGATCGCGCGCATCACCGCGGACCATAAGGACACGGCCCATCCCATTGATCTGACCTGGGCGATGGAGGCCGACTACTTCAAGGCCGCCGAAGACGTAACGCGGCATTTGAACCTGGCGGAACCGATACCGCGGCTTTGCACGCTGGTCGTCGCCAGCGCCTTCGATGCCGCCTTGCACGATGCCTTCGGGAAATTACATGGACGCAACTGCTACCACACCTACGGCCCGGATTTCATGAGCCATGACCTGGGCCATTACCTGGGACAAGAGTTCCAGGGCGAGAGCCTGGAGCAGTACATTCTTAAGGAGCCCAAGCAGTGCCTGCCCGTCTATCATCTCATTGGCGCGCTCGATCCGCTGGAAGAAGCGGACCTCGACAAACGCGTGGGTGACGGCTTGCCGGAGACATTGCCGGAATGGATTCGGCACGACGGCCTGACGCACCTGAAAATCAAGCTCAACGGGGACGACCTCAACTGGGACGTGGAGCGCGTTGTCCGTGTGGACCGCGTGGCCGCCAAGACGCAACGGCAGCGCGGCGTGTCGCAATGGTACTATTCCCTCGACTTCAACGAGCGCTGCCCGAACGTCGCCTATCTGCTTGAGATGCTAAACCAGGTCAGGGGGGAAAGCGCGGAGGGCTTCGAACGCATTCAGTACATCGAGCAGCCCACGCACCGCGATCTTAAGGCACATCGCGACAATCTGATGCACGAAGCGTCCCGGCTGCGGCCGGTGGTGATCGATGAATCACTCCTCGACCTGGAGAGCCTTCTGCTGGCGCGCGAGATGGGCTACACCGGGGCCGCCTTGAAAGCATGCAAGGGACAAACGCAATCGCTGCTATTGGCCGCGGCGGCGCAGAAATTCGGTATGTTTCTGTGCGTGCAAGACCTCACCTGCCCAGGGGCGTCGCTCATCCATTCTGCAGGTCTGGCTGCGCATGTGCCGGGTGTTGCGGCCATTGAAGCGAACGCGCGGCAATATGTGCCGGCAGCAAATAGACCCTGGCAAGCGCGCTTTCCCGGAATCTTTCTTATTCGAGAAGGCATGATGGAAACGGGAACGCTCACTGGACCTGGGCTCGGCGCGGTGGTCCCCTGATCCCGGCAACGGCAGCCCGCAGCGAGCAAGGGATGACCGGGGTCAATCCGGCAGAGGCTTGCCGCGGGTTTCCGGAGCGAGCCAGACAATCACTAGGCCGACGACATAGATGAGACTCATGATGGAACATGCCTTGGGATAGTCGCCTTTGAATAGCCTGGTCAGAGAACCGGTCTGGAGTACGCCAACGGCAGCGAGAATGCGGCCGAAATTATAGCTGAATCCCTGGCACGTTGCCCGCACCCCGGTGTGGAACAATTCCGGGAGATAGAGCGGCAGCCAACCGTAAAACGAAGCCGTGAACATGCCGGCCAGGAACACGCAGAAAAGAAAGCCCACGCCAAAGCGGCTATTCGCCTGGAAAAGGAGCAGCGCGGCCGCGAGAGAACCAGCGCATAAAAAGCAATAGGTCGGACGGCGATTCCACCAATTTCCAAGCAACGCTGCGGCAATTGTCCCCGCAATGGCGCCCAGGGCTCCGCACATCTGGGCATAGCTTTTCGCATCAGGCGCCTGGCCGCCCGTGAGCTGGTCTACCCAGGTTGGCACCCATTGCATGGAAGCCCAGGTTCCCAGCAGCGCCACGCCGCTCAGGCAGGCCCCCAGGAGCATACGCCTGATGGTAGTTGCTCGGGACTGTCCCGCCGACGTCGTAGTGGACCCGCCCCGTTGCAGATAGCGAAACACCGGATACAAATAGCCGAGCGTTACGATCGCGAGTGCCAGCACGGAGCCGACCACTCGCCACGTCCAAGCAATTTCTTCGCCCCATAAATAGATGAGCGCGACGGCCGCAGCGGTGCCAATGCCGACACCCAGCAGATCGCGCGTGGCCCAGTGGGAAGTTGCTCCGCGCTTTTGCTCATGCAGCCAGCGTTGTGATTCCGGTACAAACAAACGAATAAAAAAAGTGAGAAGGGCTGGGGCGGCTCCGGTGAACATGAGCAAGCGCCAGCCGGAGTTGGCAACGAGAAACGACGTCCAGCTGTCGGGCAAGCCCAGGCGGGCGAACCCGCTCTCAATCTGAGGCAATGATTGACCCAGCCCCCAGTTCACGGCGCCACAAAGCAAGAAGCCTACGTTGGCCGCCGCGCCGATCAGGCCGGCAAGCAAGGCCCGGGAACGGTCGGGCCATATCTCCATGACCAGTGCCACTCCGAGCGACCATTCGCCGCCCATGCCCAGAGCGGCGCAAAAACGCAAGCACGCGATCTGTCGCGGCCCGGTGGCAACGCCGCACAGCCCGCTAAAGATTGCGTAGGTAAGCACGCTCAAGGTCATGGCCCGAACGCGGCCGATTCGGTCCCCCAGCCAGCCGAAGAGCACTCCCCCGCTCGCCGCCCCGACCAGAAAGCCGGCCGTGGCCACCGCAAACCAGACGCCGACCTCGCTCTCCTGGGGAATGCCCATGCTCCGCAGAGCGGTGCGGCCGACCAGGGGAAAGAGCCCTTGCTCCAGGCCGTCGAACATCCAGCCGAGCAAGGCGGCGGCCAGGGCGAGCCATTTGCCGCGCGTCATATCCTGGACGGACGGGGGACTCATCGATCGCCTTTCGCGGAAGCAGTCCGAATTTCTGCCGGTGGGTCAATGGACAGCATAGCGGATGGAGTTATGAGGTCAAATCGGAGCATTATCGACAAAGCTCTTTGTGCCGTGCGCTTGATATGGCTAGAATTACACTGGAGCCCAATGAAGTGAGGCGGAAACAAATGCCAAGACCGCAAAATGCGTTGAAATATGAGGTAGAGGTAAGCGAGAAGGGAAGCGTTGAAGTCCCGGTTCCTTTCCCTGCCGGCTCCCGTGTCATTGTCTTCGTGGTCGAAGAGAATGATGACGCTTTTTCCGACCTCGCTTCCGCTGCGCAGACCAGCTTGGAATTTTGGAACAACCCCTTGGATGATGAGGACTGGAACAATGCTTGAGCAGGGTCACATCGTGCTCATCCCAGTCCCCTTCACGGATCTAACTTCTCAAAAAAGACGTCCAGTCATTGTGATTTCGAATAATACGTACAACCAAAATAAACCCGACATCGTTGTCGTGGCGATGACCTCCAGCCCGGCTCCGGCAGATTTTGCCTTTACTATTAATTCTTCAGATTTGAGCAGCGGGCGACTCAACCGCCCCGGTCAAATTCGTGTTGACAAGATTTACACGCTTGCCCAAGCGATCGTCGTAAAGGTCTTCGGAAAGGTCAACAAAAGCGTGCTTGGGCGCGTTCGGCAACTTTTACAAGACCTCGCTTCCGAAAAGCCTTGAGTCAATGTTTGCAGGTTCTCGCATGAAGCCGGCTTATCGATTCGTCTACTTTTTGCTAGCGTTTTCAGCGGTTTCGACTAGCAATGTTCATGCCCAGGGATTTTCACCCGAGGAAGCCGTCAAACGCATGAAAGTCCCCGCCGGCTTCCGCGTCGAGCTGGTTGCCTGCGAGCCGGAAGTGCGTCAACCTGTCACGATGACTTTCGACGACCGCGGCCGCCTGTGGGTCATTCAATATTTGCAATACCCGACGCCCGCCGGTCTTAAGCCGGTCAAAGTCGATCAATACTTACGCACCGTCTATGACCGCATCCCCGAGCCGCCGCCCAAAGGGCCGCGCGGCGCGGACAGGATCACGATTTATGCCGATACGAAGGGAGACGGCCGCTTTCACGCGGTCAAGGATTTTGTCACCGGGCTCAATCTGGCGTCCGGGATGGCGCTGGGCTATGGCGGCGTTTTTGTGGTGCAACCGCCCTACCTGCTCTTCTACCCCGACCGCAACAGCGACGATGTGCCCGACGGCGACCCCGAGGTTCTGCTGAGCGGCTTCGGCATGCATGATGCGCATGCTTTTCCCAACTCGCTGCAATGGGGATCGGACGGCTGGCTCTATGGCGCCCAGGGCAGCACAATTACCTCGAATATTCGCGGTACTACCTTCCAGCAGGGCATCTGGCGCTATCATCCCATCACCCACAAGTTTGAACTCTTCGCGGAAGGCGGCGGCAACACCTGGGGGCTGGACTTTGATCGGCACGGCAACGCCATCGCCGGCACCAACTGGGGCAACTCCGTCATGCTCCACCAGGTCCAGGGCGCCTATTACATCAAGGGCTTTGCCAAGCACGGCGAACTGCAAAATCCCTATGCCTTCGGCTATTTCGATCATGTGCCGTACAAGGGCTTCAAGGGCGGCCATGTGACCTGTGGCGGCATCATTTATCATGGTGGGGCTTTTCCGAAAGAATTTGACAACGCCTACATCGGCGCCAACCCGCTGGCCAACGCCGTTTACTGGCATACGTTGGAAGCGAACAGCTCCAGTTTTACGGCCCATTTCAGCGGCGACTTTCTGATTGGTAACGATACCTGGTTCCGGCCGATCGATCTCCAGGTCGGCCCCGACGGCGCTCTCTACATCGCCGATTGGGTCGACAAACGCATCAACCATGTCGATCCGGTGGATAACTGGGACCGCAGCAACGGCCGCATTTACAAAGTCGAATATGAGGGAACGCCGCCTGTTATGGGCCTGTCTCTCAGCAAGCTCTCCAGCAAGGAGCTCGTCCGTCTGCTCGGCCATCGCAACGAGTGGTTCGCGCGCGAGGCCAACCGTATTCTCGCGGAGCGACGCGACGCCTCGGTCATCCCCTTGCTGCGCGACCTGGTCTTGAAGCGCCACGATGAGTTGTCCTTGAACGCCCTTTGGGCCCTCTACGTCAGCGGCGGCTTCAACGACACGCTGGCCGAGTCCTTGCTGCAACATCCCAACATCGACGTGCGGACCTGGACCGTTCGCTTGCTTGGCGATGCGAAAAAGGTTTCGCCGAGCATTCAGGCTCGCCTGGTTCACGTGGCGCAAACCGATTCCAGTTGCACCGTCCGCTGCCAACTAGCTTGCACCTGCAAAAGGTTGCCGGGCAAGGATGCGTTGCCCATCGTCCAGGAATTATTACAGCGCACCGAAGACGTCCATGATCCGTTCATCCCGCTGTTGCTCTGGTGGGCCATCGAGGACAAGGCGGTTTCAGATCGCGAGCAGGTGCTCCATCTGCTGGATTCGCAGGCAGCGTGGCAGAATCCGCAGGTTCGTGGGGTTATCCTCGAACGGCTGAGCCGGCGCTACACGGCGGCGGGGACAAAGGCCGATCTCCTCACCTGCGCGCGTTTGCTCGCCATGGCGCCGGGGCCGGCAGAAGCCAACCTCCTGCTGGCGGGCATGGAAAAGGCTCTGGCTGGGCGTTTCCTGAAAGCCATTCCAGCCGAATTGACGAAGCAGCTTGAAGATCTCGCCAGGTCACAGCCCGGCAACCTTGCCCTCGTGCGCCTCGGCCTGCGCGTCGGCGACCGGCACACCTACGCTCACGCCTTGCGCCTCGTCGCGGATGCGAAAGTGACGACGAATGACCGTGTCCGCTTGCTTGAAGTGCTTGGCCAGCTAGGAAAGGCGGATGGTGTGCCGGTGCTGTTGCAGTTGCTCGACCCGTCGCAACCGGCCAACGTCCGGCTGGCCGCCTTGACCGCCTTGCAACCCTTTTCCGATAGCCGGATCGCGGAGCAGGTCCTGGCTGCCTATCCGAAGTTGTCCGGCGATCTCCGCAGCAGGGCCCAGACTCTCCTGTGCAGCCGGTCTGCTTCGGCGCGACGGTTCCTGGAAGCCGTGGACAGCGGCCGGATCGACGCCAAGGAGGTCCCCTTTGATCAGGTCCGCCAGATTCTTCTGCACAACGATCCGCACTTGCGCACCCTGGTCGAGAAGCACTGGGGCAAGATCGGCAAGGCGCCCGAGGGAGAAAAGCGGGCGCGGATCAACAGCATTCGGCACATGCTCGGCACCGGCAAGGGCAACCCCGCGGCGGGCAAGTCCTTGTTCCAGCAGAAGTGCGGCATTTGCCACACCCTGTTCGGCGAAGGCAACAAGGTCGGCCCCGACCTGACCGGCACCGACCGCAACAACAGCGAATTTATCATCACCAGCATCGTCGATCCCAGCGCCGTCATCCGCAATGAGTACGTGGCCTACGTCGTAACCACCCACAACGGCCGGCTGCTCACCGGCTTGATGGCCGAATCTACCCCGAAGACCGTCACGCTGCTCGATAGCAAGAACGTGCGCACCACTCTCTCACGGGACGAAATCGACGAGATCCGGCCGTCTCCCGAATCGCTCATGCCGGAGAAAAGTCTCGACGACCTGGACGAGCAGCAAATCCGCGACCTGCTCAGTTATGTGCAAGCCAGCGCGAATCCGCCAGCAGAGCAGGCAGCCAAGCCATCCTCGAGCGCACCAGACAAAAAGGACAGGCCGCAACTCAAGGTGTGCCTGGTTTCCGGTTCCCTGGAGTACAAGTCCGACGAATCCCTGAGCGCGTTCCAGAAATTCCTCGAGGAGAACTACAACGTGCACTGTTCCCGCGCCTTTCGCAAGGCCGACGACGACCTGCCGGGGCTGGAGAATCTGGAAACGTGCGATGTCATGCTGCTCTTCACGCGCCGGCTGACCATCTCCGGCGCGCAACTGGAGCGAATCCAAAACTATTGCCGGGCCGGCAAGCCGATCGTCGCCCTGCGCACCGCCAGCCACGGGTTTCAAAACTGGTTAGCGCTCGACAAGGAGATTCTTGGCGGCAACTACAAAAACCACTATGGTGCAGGCCTTTCGGTCCAGGTCGAGATCGTCGAGCCGGCCCGGAATCATGCGATCCTGGCGGGTGTGCAGCCCTTCACCTCACCGGGCAGCCTGTATCGCAACAGCGGCCTTAGCAAGGATGCGGCAGTGTTGCTGACCGGCAGCATTGCGGGCCACACCGAGCCGATCGCCTGGACACGCATTCACAAGGGGGGCAGGATCTTCTACACGTCGCTCGGGCATCCGGATGATTTCAAGACCGAGGACTTCAAACGGCTGCTCGTGAACGCATTGTTCTGGACGACCAATCGTAAAGTGCCGAGTCCATCCAGGTAAGAGCGGCCGGAAAAAATGGGGACTGGCTCGGCACGATGCTGTGCCTGTCCCCATTTTTTCCGGCCGCTCTAAGCAGGTCATCCGGCAAATAATGTCTCGCGTACGCGCCCAGTGCTCAGCGGCACGTTTCTACCAAAACCATCGCGGACCTGGTCTTGAGGGTTGACGCCCAGCGAGTGCAAGAGAGTTGCCGTCAGGTCTTGCGGCGTGTACGGATCGTCGGCCGGGTAAGCCGCGAAACGGTCCGAGCGCCCAAGCACGCGCCCGCCGCCGGCAGTGCCGCCGGCCACGACGATGGAATAACATTGCGACCAGTGGTCGCGCCCCGTCTGGTCCACGCCGTTGCCGGTGTCCTGGCCAAAGCGCGGCGTGCGGCCAAACTCGCCCATGCACACGACCAGCGTGCTCGCCAGCAGGCCGCGCTGGTCCAGGTCTTCGAGAAAGGCCGAGAAGCATTGATCGAACGGCGGCAGCAATTCGTCCTTGAGCCTGCGATTGTTGTTGAAGTGCGTATCCCAGTGCGGCAACGGATTGTTCACCTTGCCGCCCCAGGTCACGGTCACCAGTTGTACGCCCGCTTCGACCAGGCGGCGGGCCAGCAACAGACTTTGGCCATACTTGTGCCGGCCGTAACGTTCCCGGAGACGGCTGCTTTCCCGTTCGAGCTGAAAGGCCCGCCGCGTGGGCTCCGAGGTCAGCAAGCCCAGGGCGCGCTGCTGATGCCGGTCGAGTTGCTCGACGACGCGTTGGCTTTCCAGCCAACGGCGCTGGCCGTCAATCGTGCCCAGCAGCGCGCGGCGCTCGGCCAGCGCTTGCCCCGGCAATTCCCCGCCGCCGGCCAGCCCGTCCACGGCAAAGCGCTCGGAATTCGGATCGCCGATGATCTGGAAAGGGGCGTATTGCGCGCCCAGGAAACCGCCGTTCTGCCCCGGCGTGGTGTAAGGGCCATCGCTCACGGGGTCGGGCAGCGACACGGCCGCGGGCACCTTGCGGGCCGGGAACTGTTTGAGCGAGACCTGGGCGCCAAGATGCGGGAAATCATTCTCCGATGGCGTGACGGCGAGCACGTCGCGCAGCGGCGGCTGGCCCGTGGTCACGAAGTAGGTGGCAGCGTTGTGAAAGAGCGCCGTGTGCGTCATGGAACGGACAATGGTGAAGCGCTGCGCCATCTGGGCCAGGCGCGGCAGATGCTCGGTAATCTGCACGCCCGGCACATTGGTGGCAATCGGCCGAAACGCCCCGCGCACCTCGGCCGGCGCCGCCGGCTTCATGTCCCAGATGTCGAGCTGGCTAGGTCCGCCGTGCAGCAGCAAGAGCACACACGACCGCGCCGCCGGAGTCCGCCTGCCCGCTCCTGCCACGCCACGCAAGCCCGGCAGCGACAACCCGAGCCAGCCCAGGCTGCCCAGGCATAACCACTCCCGCCGATTCATGGGATGAGCCCGCTGCATGAACATATCTTACCAGCAGCACAACGGGTGGCGTGTACTCCTTGTACGCTGGAGCGCGCCCTGCCGCGCTCGGCGCGGGTCTCGTGACCCCGCCGCTACGCCGACCGCAGGTCTCCTCACGACTTCGCCCTCAGCTGCCCCATCACGGAGCCGAGTACCACTTCGCTGGCGGTCTGGTCACCGTGCAGCCAGCTTCCCCCCTTGGGATCTGAGAAGAGGGTCACCATTTTCCCACCGACAAGCCGCGTAGCTTTGTTTTTTCATCCCCACAACACCTGTGCAGCCGCCGCCACGCTGCGCCGGGCGGCGCCTACACCTCGCTCAGCACCCCCCGAGACCGCCTCGGTAAGACTGTTCTTAACGCCGAGCTCCTTGCCTCGGCCGAGATTTCACGTCGAGACCTGCTTCGAAGCCCGCTTGCCGCCGCTTGCAAAGATCGTTCGACTTTCTTGACCTTACGGGAGGCCAGGACCGTCTCTCATTAATTTGTCCGCCAGATGACTTGGCGGTCTTGGCGGACTTTGAAAAAGTTGCCGAATTCTTTCTGCAAGCGCCGGACTGCTCTTGACGGTTGCGATCGTTTATGCATTGGATCACATGGGCGGACCGTTTGTGGGGGTACAAGTCGGCAGCACTCCCGCTGCCGCACGCCTTCGTTATTCCCGGCTAGCAAACTGGCAGAGTCGATGGCCACCTTGGAGTTCCAGCTGGGACACGCAACACGACTCGGCCGTTTTCGGAAGTGGAGGCGGGGGGCTATGCATTATTGTCCGCCGTTGGCCGCCATGTTCCGTCCGCCAATTACATATTACATTGGCGGACCGGCGGCGGGGCGCCAGAGGAGTAGAGAGGCTGACCATCTTGACCGCCTTCGACTGTTTCCCAGGTGATTGGTCGATTTGTAGTGGCCGTCTTCGTGGCCGGGTTGGCATACGCGGCAGCGCTCGACCAAGGATATTGCCATGGCTCCGTCAGCAGCCCTGCTTCGACGGGGTTGCGCTCGAGGTAGCGGCCGCAACTCAAGAGATACTGCCGGCACTGGACGGCAGGACTCTTGAAACGGCCCTGCCAACGGTGCCCGACAAAGCCGTGCCGGCGATGGCAGTGATGCACGTAAGCCCGCAACAGCCCGGCCATGAGCGGCGACACGTGCCGCGGATCACTCAGGTGCACCAGCATATGAAAATGGTTACTCATCAGGCAGTAGTGATAGATGCGCAAGCCAAAGCGTTGTTGATAGCGCTGGACCAAGGTAAGGAAGGCGCGGCGATCCATCTGAGAAAAGAGCTTAAGTAGAGCGTCACCATTTTCCTTCCCCACATGGCCAAAACGCACGTTCCGGCTCCCATTTGCTGCTTCCGGGCACTCCCATCGGCTGAGATTTGGCCCGTCCCTTAAGCAGGTACCCCGATTTTCAGCACTCGCAAGCCCCGTTCGAGTTTTTTTGACCTTACGGGTATCCCCAACTTCCCCTTTTCTCCACCTCGCTACCTCGCCTTTGGCGTCAGAGTGCCGGCCTCGCGAAGCAAAACCAACAACTCACGAACCAACTTGACATGCGTCTCGTTGAGGGCGCTAAACCGTTCGACCGTCGTGATCGCAATAACGTTGCCGTTTCCCACGTGCTTGACATCGTATTCCGGTGGCAAGCGTGGTGGCAGTACGTAACGGTCGGAAAGAAAATTGAACCAGCCTACGATATCTGCTTGGTCTTCGCCAGTCATCAGAGCGTAGATGTCGTCTGATGCTATTCGTCCCCAGTCGGCGTCCCAACTACCCACTATAGCGCTGATGATGTGAAGCAGTGCTTCCGGCTGGAGAATACGTTCTCCAGTGACGCCACTGGCTGGTAGTTCTATGACGCAACGATTAGCGACGGGCAAACCGACCGTTGGAATACAAGGATGTGCACCACATGTTATGTTAACGCGGGCCGTCGCGTCACCGGATTTACCATTCCACAACCATATCCCGTAACCCATGTCCTCCATAGCAGAGTGATCTTTATCTCCTCGAATGCGGGTGTCCTTTAATACATTATAAAGCGAGTCAAAAGTTGGCTCAAACTCTGCACCTGTTCTCTTATGAGTGGTCCGCGGTTTCACCCAGCGCGCGAAGCATGGGTCACAGCTTTCCAGGAGTCGAAAGAACGCAGCAGCACGCTGTGCACACTGATTAAGTGATTCACTGCGATCTGGCCAGAAAAAACTGGCATGATACGTTTCGGCACTCATGATTATGGTCCCCGCGTTATGGACTTGCCAGAGGCACGTGTACTACCTTGATCCTAATGCCATTCACGCTAAAGAGTTTGCGGAGAGCGTCTGCGACATCGGCTTCCATAACGTGCCACTCTATGGCCACACCCCCAGCTGCCCGCTGCTGGCCTAAGGCCTTCTCGACAATGCCCTGTAACCCGCCGCTCTCGATGAACCATTTTTTCCATACGCCGTTTTCAAGAAACTGTGAGTATCGTGATCTGGCGTCCAGCAAAATGCGCCCTGCCTTGTTCCATCCATCGAAGGATCTAGTCCCGATCCAGTACTGCCTGCTTTCGAATCCCGTGACCTGTTTCTGGAAAAGCCGTGCAAGTGGCCTCCACTCTGACTGGTCCTCGAACCCCCAGACCCCTGAGCCGCCGTCGCTGCTTCCGATATTCCCGGTGCTTCCTCCCGCCCCTGTTCCTTGGCCTGTCCCGCCGCTGCCGGGTGCGCCGCCACCGGAATCTCCAGGGCCACCGCCACCTGGGCCATTCATACTGACTGCAAGTATTGTACTCATCCAACCCCAGATTGCCGACGCCTCCACGCCCGCTTGCATAAGCCCCTCGATCTCGACAAATGTACTCTCCGGCCTTAGCTCCGTTGCCCGCCAATTGAAGTGCGAATCCACCACCACGCAGTCCCGAGCTAATGGACCCGACGCCGAACGAGAACAGATCCAACGCTGCCCAGAAAAAGTCCGCCGCGGCGCCATATCGGTCGCCTTTTTGCCATTTGGTGATTCCCGAGCGCGCATGCATGACGAACGCAAAGAGATTCAGGCCAATGCTTATAGTGGTCAGCACTTCGCCCAAGCTAGGGTCGCGGCCGCTTGGATCACTCAAGGTCGCCGGACTATCCCAGGCGTAAACATACCGGTGCAGCGTAATCGGATTGGCAACTTGGCCCTCGTATGGATCCTGTTG
>DASZFN010000378.1:0-3438 GCA_035939715.1 Gemmataceae bacterium
TACAATCCCGCCCGCTTTTTTGCGGAACGGCAGAGGTGGAAGACCCCTCCGGCCTAGTGGTCCATCAACCCGGAATGAGGGATGGTCCAAATCGTTTAACCCGGAGCCAGCGGCGACGGCGAACGAGTTCGCTGAGGCGCCGTCGCCGCTGGCTCCGGGTTAAACGATCCACAAATCGTCGATTGACGGAGCGCTAGCCTTTCCACCGCTCTTGACCCATTTTCCGGAACGAGGAGGATGTCATGCGTCTCCTATACCGTCTGGGCTGGGCTATCTCGCTGATCTTTCTCGGCGCGACGGCCGCCGCACAGGAAAGGACCCAGAACCAGGCCGCACCGGCGCCCGCCACGCAGGCGCCAACCGGAGTCGCCGCCACGGTGAACGGTCAGCCCATCATGGAAGTCGCCGTGCAGCGCGGCCTCCGCCGCCTGCCTGCGGACAAGCAGGCCGAGGCGCGCACGGAAATTCTCAAATACCTGATCGACAATCTGCTCGTGGATCAGCACCTGCAACAGCTTCGCGTCGTCGTGGACAAGAAGGATGTGGATGCCAAGGTCGATGAAATCAAGGCAGAAATCAAGAAGGGCGGTCAGACTTTTGAAAAAGTCATGAGCCAGCTCATGCTCACCGAAGATGAGTTGCGTGCCCAGCTCACCTCGGAACTGCGCTGGGAGAAACACTGTACGCAACAAGTTGATGACAAGGTCCTGCGAGAATTCTTCGACGGCAACACGGAGATCTTCGACGGCACCCAGGTCCGCGCCCGGCACATTTTGCTCATGCCGCCCGCCGGCGATGCCAAGGCCGCGGAGCTGGCCAAGCAGCAGCTCTTGAAAGACAAGCAGCAGGTTGAAGATGAGGTTGCCGGCGGCCTGGCCAAGCTCCCCGCGGACACGGACGCCCTCAAGCGCGAAAGTGAACGGCTCCGGCTCTTGAACGACGCCTTTGCCGCCCTGGCCAGGAAAGATTCGAGCTGCCCGTCCAAGGACAGTGGCGGCGATCTCGGTTGGTTCGCGCGCTCGGGCAGCATGGTGGAGCCGTTTGCCAGGGCCGCCTTCGCCCTCAAGCCCGGCGTCCTCAGCGATGTCGTCGCCACTCAGTTCGGCTACCATCTGATTCTCGTCACCGACCGCAAGCAGGGCCAGCCCACCAAGTTTGAGGAAGTCAAGGACGTGGTCAAGGAAGTCTGTTGCGACCGCATGCGCGATACCCTGGCCGGCAAATTGCGGCCGACCGCCACGGTTGAGATTAAACCGCCGGCCAAGCCTTGATTGTCGCCCAGCAGCTAAGACGATTTCCAGCGAGCCGGGAGCATGACTGTCCCGGCTCGCGGCGTTTTTCGGGAAGCTATGCTAGATTTCCCTTGGGTACCGCATCGTCGCCTCGCAAGGGAATCCCATGGCATGGTTTGGGCCGGCTCTGGTGAGCCTGGTAATTCTGACGCCGACTTATGGCAGCAGCTTGCCTGTCCGCCCCATCGCGGATTTCGCGCTTCCCGACCAGCACGGCAAGATCCACTGGCTGCACGATTGGCGGCAGAGCAAGCTTGTCGTGGTGGTGTTTATCGGCGTCGACTGTCCGCTGGCCGAGCTGTACGCGCCGCGCCTCGTGAACCTGGCGAATGAACTCGCTTCCAAACAGGTCGCCTTGCTCGCCATCGATTCCAACGAGCATGATTCCGCGGCCGAGATCGCACGTTATGCCGATACGCATCACATCCCGTTTCCCATTCTGAAAGACGCCGGCCAGACGGTGGCCGATAGTCTTGGCGCGACGCGCACCCCGGAAGCCTTTGTGCTTGACGAGCGGCGCGTGCTGCGCTATCGCGGCCGCATTGACAATCAGTATGCCATTGGCGTTCGCCGGGCACAGCCGGGGCGCTGCGATCTCACGGTTGCGGTAGAGGAGCTTCTATCCGGGCGTCCTGTCAGCCGTCCCGTGACTCAGGCCTCGGGATGCATGATTGACCGGCAAGCGCCGCCACACACAAGCGCGCTCACTTACTGCCGCGATATTGCGCCGCTGCTGCGAGAACACTGTGTCGCCTGCCATCGACCGGGACAGATTGCCCCGTTCGCGCTGCTGACGTACGAGCAGGTCAAGCGCCGGGCGCGGAGTATTGGCCTGGCGGTGGCGGACGGCCGCATGCCGCCCTGGTATGCCGACCCGAGCCACGGCAAGTTCGCCAATGATGTGCACCTGAGCGAGGACGAGAAAGCCTGCATCCAGGCATGGGTGCGGAGCGGCTGTCCGGAAGGGAATCCGGCAGACTTGCCACCAGCCCGGCAGTTTACGGACGGCTGGAACATCTCCAGGCCGGATGTTGTCGTGTCCATCCCCGAACCGTTCACCATTCCCGCGGAGGGCACGATCGAGTACCAGTATTTCGAAGTCGATCCCGGCTTCCGCGAAGACAAATGGGTCCGCGCCGCCGAGATTCGGCCGGGTAACCGCGCCGTCGTGCACCACTGCTTGGTATTCCTCAAGCAGCCCGGAAGCACGAAGGTTTTCGCCATGGGCGCACTTGGCTCTTATTGCCTGGAGGCGATGGCCGTGGGGTCACCGCCCACGCAGCTTCCCGACGGGATGGCCAAACTGGTGCCCGCGGGTTCGCGATTCCTGTTCGTGGTCCATTACACGCCGATCGGCAAGGTGCAGACCGATCGGACCAGCATCGGTCTCGTGTTCGCCGAGCCAGGAAAAGTGCGTAAGGAAGTCGCTACCAAATTGCTGACTGATCCTGAACTATGCATCCCGCCGCGCGCGGCCGACCATCGCATCGAAAAGACCTACCGCATGCCGGGCGACGTCGTGCTGCTATCCATGTTCCCGCACATGCATCTGCGCGGCAAATCGTTTCGCTATGAGGTCGATTACCCCGACGGCGCCAGCGAGATCTTGCTGGACGTGCCGCGCTATGATTTCAACTGGCAAAACAAGTATGTGCTTGCCGAGCCTAAATACTTGCCCAGGGGAAGCCTGCTGCGCTGCACGGCGCATTACGACAACTCGGAAAATAATCCACACAATCCCGATCCGGACGCCACGGTGCGCGCGGGGCCGCAAAGTTGGGACGAAATGTTCAACGGCTACTTCGACTTTGCACTCGCCGATGAAGATCGGACGCAACTGCCTTCTCCCATGGCGCTGGATCGAGCGGTCGCTCGCAGGGTCTGGACGCTGCTCGGTATGCTGGTGGTGCTATTGCTGAGTGCAGGATTATTGCTGGTGGACCGTCTTCGACGTGGCCCGAACTTCTCTCTTCGCAAGCGTTTGCGTAACAGGCACTTCTAAGCTGCGCACCCACGTCTTGCGTGTGCTATTCTTCCTGGACAGATCTTGCGGCAGAACTACGATATCTTACCCCAGGGATCCCCGCACATGGCTTTGCCTTCGGTTGCATCTACCAAACCCAGGCCTCTGCTCTGGGACCTCCGG
>DASZFN010000379.1:0-9684 GCA_035939715.1 Gemmataceae bacterium
CGCTGTTGAGCAGCACCAGCTCGCCCGCAACAACGGGCGAGGTGGCGGAGCCGAAAGTAGTCGGGATCGGCTCAAGCGGCCGCTGCCATTTGAGTTCGCCATTCCTGTCGTAGCAGAGTAGACCGTAAGAGCCGAAATAAACATAGACCTGCGCGCCGTCGCAGGCAGGCGTGGACGAGGCCAGCGTATTGAGCTGGTGGACACGCTCGAGCTTCTGGCTTGGCGCTGCCTGTCGCCAGACGACCTTGCCGCTGGCACGATCCAGGCAAATCGTCTCCAGTTTCTTGATCTTGGGATCGAAACCGGTGACATAGATATGGTCGTCCCAGATGCACGGCGAGGAGTGCCCGCGCGGGAGGGGGCTCTTCCAGATGACCTTCTTCGCTGGCCCGAAATCCACGGGCAGCCGAAGGCTGCCTTCGCCGATTCCTTGCCCGGAAGGGCCGCGGAATTGCGGCCAGGATGCCTGGCTTTCCTTGTCTGCCGCCAGGGCTGCTGAAGCGATGAGACAAATCACCGCCAATGATGGCACGAAGAACTTTGTCATGGAGAGCCTGCCCTTCAACCTATTCGGATAACCGGCGGAGACAACCAGAACGCCCATGTGCGCTTCACGCTCTCCCCTCACACGCCCAGGCTGCCCGGCCGGCCCAGCTTCGTGAGAGTTACCGTCAATGCGCCTTCGCTTTCCTGACGATAAATTCTACAGATCGAAGCGAGTTTGCCGGCAGGACCGGGTTCGTGTCTGCCGCGGGAGAACGGTCCATGAGGCGACCTATAGTACCACGCCTGTGCGTCTGCTGCCTGCTGTTGTGCGGCTGCCAGGCGGTGCAAGTGGCGCGCGACGGCGAGAGCTTCCGGCATGCCTTGCTGGACATGTACACCGACCAGGCGTTTGACAATTTGATCCGCGCCCGCGAGGGTTTGCCCTTCGTGCAGCTTGCCTACCGGGACCTCCTGGTGCAGGACACCGATACCTTGAGCGGCGGCGCCAATGCAGGCTGGTCGGAAGCTGGCATGCACGGCACGGGCGGGGCGGGGGTCTTCACGTCCATTAGCCGGATGTTCGGCCACACCTTCGGCCTGAACGAAACGACCAGCCGCGCGAAAATCATGAGCTTCTACGCCGACCCGGTGACGACCGAGAACGATGTCTATGAAACTTACCTGAGCTTCGCCTCCGACCCCAACCTATTGATGGTGTCCGACGCCAAGCCGGGCTGCGCAGTAATCTGCCGACGGCAATGCGGCCACAAATGGTATTTCGTGCCCGCGGAAGCGGGTCCCGCCTTCCAGAGCTTGGTCCTCAAAACGAGCTTGCTGCGCGGACCGGAAACGGCCCCGCCGGGCGCCTATGAGGTGCAGATCACCGCGCTTAAGGCGCAACCCGCCGCCCGCGGCGATTCTGTGGTGGCCACGTTGACTTTTAGCGCCGACGTGCCGAATTCCGTTGGCCTCATGGTATTCAAGCTGGACGGACGCACCGTCAAGATCCCCGTCGCGCCAATCTTCACGACTGAAGATAATAAGCCGATCGACGAAGGCGCTCCCACGCGGCGGCTCGAAGCCCAGTGGAGTCCCAAGCTCCGCGGCGTCGCGCCGGACGATCTGCTCAACAAGAAAGTCCGGATATACTCTTACCTGTATCCGCCCGAGGCGCCGCTGCCGTCGCCGGTCCCGCAGCGCGTGCTGGACGCGCTCGGTCGAATCCGCGCCAACCAGACGACGTCTCCCACCCCTTGATCACGGCATTGTAACCCGACGCGCCAGCGAGGGCCTTTAGGAGCAGCAATCATGGCGACCACGGTCACCAGCACCGGCTACACCCTCCACGTAACGAACAACGCCGAGATCTGCGACCTGGTCGTCACCGTCCTGGGCGACGACGGCAACCAGTATCACCTGCACGACCACGGCACGAAAAAGCAGGCGAAACTGGTAGGAGCCCTTCTGGCGAAACTGGCCCAGCGCTGGCCGGATGTGGACTTCCAGGTGCAAGCCGATGACAGCCGGACAATCACGGCGGTTTTGTAGGACCCGGTTGAGTCTCACAGATCGGTTGAAAGTATTAAATCCTTCTCATTATTGCACTTCGGCGTGTCTTTCGCTTTTGTCTGGTGTTAGAATTTGGTGGTCAGCTTCCCTGCCTTCCTCACGCGGAGACCTGCCATGCGCACCAAGCTCGCCATTTTCCTCGGTCTTGCGATTGTCTTGATCGCCGTCGTGCCGGGACTTACGCAGGGGCCTGGCGGTTTCGGCGGACGGAACGGCGGCTTTGGCGGCGGTGGCTTCGGAGGCGGCGGTGGCGGCAAGGGCATGCGCGGCATGGGCATGGGCGATCCCACCCAACTGTTCAGCATGATGACAGGCGGCAAGGATGTCTGGGTCCGCGCTGACATACGCGATGAGCGCCAGCAAGGTTTCTTCGACCGCATCGCGCAGAGCGCGAACGTTACCAGCGGGCAGCTGACCCGCGAGCAGTTCCAGCAAGGCATGTCGCAGATGCGCGGCGGCCGGGGCATGGGCGGAGGCGGCGCGGGAGCAGGCGGCGGCCCGAATGCGGCGCAGGGTGGCAACTGGGTCGACAGCGCCGCCGAGAACATGTTCCGCAAACAGGACGCGAACCAGGACGGCGTTCTGAACAACGATGAGATGCCCGAGAACCTCCGTACCGAGCTGGACAAGTGGGACACGGACAAGAACGGCCTCATCGATCTCAACGAGTTCAAGGCCTGGTTCCAGGCGCGCATGCAACAGGTCATGCTGGACCGCAATTCAGGCCAGGGCGGCGCGGAACAGGGCGACAGCGAACGCAAGCCGCCCGTGGGCTATCGGATCGGCAAGCTGCCCAAGGAGCTGCCCGCCTGGTTCGCGGAACTCGATGTTGACCAGGACGCGCAAATCGGCCTGTACGAGTGGAAGACTAGCGGCCGATCGCTCGACGAGTTCAACAAGATCGACCGCAACGGCGACGGCTTCCTGACCGTGGACGAGGTGTTGCGCTACGAAGCAGCACAGGGCCGCGGACCGGCCCCAGGCGGGGCGGGAGGCGCGTTCGCGGGAGCGGGCAATGAAACGCCCGGGTTCGGCATGACGCCCGGCGCGCCGGGACGAACCAGCTTCTACCCCGGCGGCGTACAACCCGGCTGGGGCGCCAATAATGGTGCACAGGGCTGGAACGGACAGCGTGACTTCGGCAAAGGCAAGAATAAAGACGGCGGCGGCCGGCGCGGTAACGGCGGCAAAGGTGGCGGCGACTGGCGGTCCAAGCGCGGAGGCTAGCTGGGCTCCTCGGGCTTTGAAACAAGAATGGGGACGGCACGGCGTCCTGCCGAGCCAGTCCCCATTCTTGTTTCAGGCTCTGAGCCTCAGCGCGGGCCGGGAAGCCCTCGGGCTGCCGGCTGCGCCTGCGGACTCACATCTTGTTGAACGCGACGATCCGTTTGATCAAGCCCTTCGGCCTTTTGCACGTCCTGCGGTTTCACGATGTGCGTACTTTCCTGGCTGATCACCTGCATGTCGTTCTTGAAAGTGACCGGCGCGCTGTCCGCATACAGTGGCGTGCCGTTGACCGGTTGAAACGACAGGCGCAGCTCGACCTGCGTAATTTCCGGCTTGTAGGTGCCCCAGGGCAAGACCAGCGTATAACCCCAGCCGATCGCGTCGCGTTTTTGCAGCCGCTTGAGAGTCACCTTGTCGAAGTGCCACACTTCCAGGGGCACGTCCGAGCTGGGCTTGCCAGGCGTGCGATCGTACAAATCGACTGCGATAGTTCCCTCGCAGAGGATGGGGTACTTGATTTCCTCACCGAACAAATAGACCCTGCCCGCCAGGCCCGGACACTTCTTGCCGTAGCGCAAAGGGTCCAAGTTGTCGCGGACTTCCGGGATCCACGCCGCCACGACATAGCACGGTCCACCCGTGGGCTTGTCCAGGTCGGCCAGCGGCACGAAGGAACTGGTCGTGGTGCAGCCCGACCCCAGCAGCGTCAGCGGCAGCAAGCAAGCGATCAGCCGGGGCAAACAACGCTTCTTCCCCGACCTATGACCTGCCCTCTGATTTCTGCCCTTTGCCCTCTGATCTCTGTCTACTGTCCGGGATGAAAGATCTTCCATAATCGGCTCTTCTCCTTGTCCGAACTGTTGGTTGCCCTCGCCGGGTCCGTGCCTGCCGGCATGGTTCCAGCCGACGAGTTCGGGGCTCCCTGCGGCGATGTGGCTTGGTCCGTGGCCCCAGGCGCATAACCACCCGGCGACGAGGAAGCCGGCGTCCCGACGGCGGACACTGGCGGCGTGGTGTTCTCGGGTAGGATCACCGTGGTTGGCAGTGCTGCCGCGCCGTCCACGGCGCCGGGAGCAGAACGAGCGGCGGTGGTCGGCAGCGACACCGCGGTTGACGGCAGCGCTGCAGCCGGCGAAGTCGCGAGCGGCGCTGGTGAATTCATGCTGCCTCGGGCTCCCGGATCGGAACGACCCGAGGAAGAGGACATGGGCACCACGACTGCCGGCGGCACGATCGGCGGCGTAAGGGGCGGCATGGCCTTTCGTGGCACGGGCAAAGCTTGTCCGGCTGGATCCGGGATGATCTCCACGTTGGGCACCGCCGTGCCGGGCGGTACGATCAACGGCGCTTCGCCGGGAATGAGCGGTCCCCTGCCGGGCGGCGGCTCGGGCAGGATCGGCGCCAGCCCCGAGGAGCCCTGCGTTTTGATCACGTCGCCAATGATCCAGTCCATGCGTTTCGCTTCCTCGGCGAGGATGCGGTCGGCATCCGCGCGCGAGCGGACAATGTGCGGCGTCAGAATGATAATCAGCTCGGTCTTGGTCTTGTCCTGCGTACGGAAGCGGAACAGCGTGCCCAGGTAAGGCAGGTCGCCAAGCCAGGGCACCTTGTTCTCGCTCTTCTTGTCGCTCTTCTGGATCAAGCCGCCGATGGCGACGGTTTCGCCGTCGCCGGCGAGCACGGTGGTTTCCACGGTCTGGTCGTTGTATGACGTGCCGAAGAGGCCGTTGCCCAGCGGCACGGTCTGGGAAATGATCGAGGAGACTTCCGGCTTAATGTGCAGGAGAACGGTGCCGTCGGGATTGATGCGCGGGATGACGCTCAGGTTGACACCGACGGCCAGCCGCTCGATATTGGTGCTCGTGGTGCCGAGGCTGACGCTGGTGCTGGTAATGATGGGCACATTCTGGCCGACCGAGAGCGTGGCGACCTGGTTGTTGGTGGCCATGACTTGCGGGCGGCTGAGGACATCCATGCGGCCCTGCACCTTGAGGGCGCGAATCAACAGGTTGAAGACGTTGCTGGACGCCGAGAAGACAAAGCCGCCTACCCCCTGCGTCGGAGAAACGCGGCCGACGCCCAGGTTGCTGAGACCCTGGAAGCCGACAACACCTGGGTTAACGGCGGGGTTGGCACCCAGCGGCAGGGCGAAATTACTGGCATTGTTAAAGTTGAAGCCCTGCAAGGCGACCGGATTGCCCGGGGTGGTGGTATTGACGGTGACGCCGGGGGGCACGAGATTGCCTGCCATTGCATTATTGATAAGGCTGGTGGAGCTACCGGTCAAAAACGCCGGCGCCGGAAAAACACTGCGGTTGAAGAGCACCGGGCTCTGCAGGCCGAGTTCCACGCCGAACTCCTCCTCGACATTCAAATCCACCTCGGCGACCAGCACCTGGATGACCACCTGCGGCGGCTGTTCGTCGAGTGCCTCGATCAGGCGGAGCAGTTGATTGAAATAATGCGCCGTGGCGCTGACCAGGAGCTTGTTCGTGAACGGCTCCGGCACGATGACGATGTCGCGCAACATTTCTTCGTACGCGCTCAGCTCGCCGGCGCGGCTGAAGACCGTGAGCGAATTGGTTATGAAGCCCTGCAGGGCATTGGCCACGTCCGGCGCGCTGGCATTGCGCAGGGCGATCACCTCATGGCGGCGCTCGTGCACGAGCGTGGCGTCCTCCAGGCGGCTGACCAGGGTATTGATCACGTCGATATCGCTGGGACTGCCGGCGAGGATCAGGCTGTTGGTGCGCGTATCCACCGCCAGGCTGAGCGGAATCACCGGCGCCCCGGTGGGCGTAGTCGGACCAAGCGTGAATACCGCGCGCGGGAACCCCGGAGCAGACGGCGAAGGAGCGATGTTCACGGTCGCGCCGCCCGCGCCGCCGCCCGCTGCCGTGGGGGCGGTTGCCGTGGTGCCCAGGAAGATCTGCTGAATGATCTGTGCCGTGTAGCCGGCGTCGGCTCTTCTCAGCGTGATCACCTTGACGTTGGCCCGCGCCTGCGGCGGCACGTCGAGATCGGCGATGACCCGTGCCAGCAGCTCCATGGTCTTTGCCGGCGCCGAGATAATCAGGGCGTTGATGCGCGGATCGGACGTGATGTGTATGTCTTCGAGCAGACCCGATTGCGCGATGCCGGCGCCCGGCCGGCCGCTGATGAAGCGCAGCGTGGTGCTCTTGGTCACGGTCGAGGCGCCCGTGCTCGTTGCCGGCACGACGGGCGTTGTGGGCGCGGGAGCAGCCGGAGCGCCGGGGAATCCTGGGACGCCGGGCAAGCCAGGCGTCACCGGCCGGACCGGGGTTGGCGCGGCGATGGGCGTGGCACCTTGCAGGATGGCCTGTGTCAGAAGCTGCTCCAGCTCGTCCGACAAGGAGTTCTGCAGGTAGATGATGCGCAGGTCGTTGATGGCGAACGATTCCTGCTTGTCGAGGTTAGCGATGACATCGCGAATCTCCGCCAGGTCGGCCGGCGCCGCCTGGACGTAGACCGTGTTGCTCGGATCGTAGTGGGTGATGCGGATCTGGTGCTGCGTGGCGGTTTCGCCCGGGTAGCGCTGTGCCCAGAAGTTGTTGAGGAACGTATCCACGCGCGAGGCCGCCGCGATTTTAAGCGGGAATGCGACCGCCTGCGCCGACGCGCTGGTCGGCTGGTCGAGCCGCTTGATTTCTTGAATCACATCCTTCAAGCGCGCCCGCGGCGCAGCGATCAAGAGCGCATTGAAACGCGGCAGCGGCAAGAGCACCACGTTGCCCGCACCCGTGGGCAAGGCGGCTGTGGCCACGGACGGCGTTGTCGCCGCCTGGCCGAATTGCGCCGGCTGTCCGAAGAGCCCGGGCGCTTGCCCGGTCGGCGTGCCGGGCCGGGTCGTCGGAGGGCCGGCGACGTTGCCGGTGGGCGTGAACTGCACGCGCTGGAAAAGCTGCGTCAAGGTCGTGGCCACGCTGGTGGGATCGGCATAGATCAGGTCCACGCGTTCGACCTGGACCTCGGCGCCGGCAAAATCCCGCTGGATCATCTCGATGACCTTCATGATCAGCTCGACGTCTTCCGGATTGTTGCCGCTGATGATGATGCCGCCCAATTCCGGCAGCGCTTCCGCGGTCACCGGCGAGCGCGGACCGCGAATGGTCTCGCCCTGCAGGCCCGTGGGCGGCGGCGCGGTCACCGGCTGTTGTTCTTCGGCACTGACGAGGCGAATGTTCGGGGTTTCCTGGGCTTCCTGGCCCGCTTGGGCAGAGGTGCTTGTCGCGAGGTGCTGACCGTTATTCAAGAGATGCTGGGGATCGAAGAGGCCGGACGGCTGAGGGTCATCCTTGACCCGTTCGACGAAAAAACCCGGCCCTCCATCGGGCACGTCGGGGGACAGGCGCGGACCTGGAGTGCCGAGGGAGCCTTGCGGCCCGCCTCTGCCGCCGCCAAAGCCGGGATTAAAACCACCCCCCTGGAAACCGCCGCCCTGGCCGAAACCGCCGCCCTGGCCAAAGCCGCCGCGGCCCATACCGCCGCCGAAGCCGCCCTGGAAGCCGCCAAAGCCCCCGCCCTGGAAACCGCCGCCCTGGAAGCCCTGGCCGCCTTGACCCTGCCGGAAATTGGTGCGCCGGCCCTGGATGGCGTCGATGGCCTGCTGCACCACGGTCGGATCAATGCCCTTCAGCGCAACGACCCGAATGGTTTTGGTCGCCTTGCCCGCGGCCTCGTCGAGTTGCTTGACGAGCTTGTTAATGTCCTCGTACAGGGCATCGGAGCAGTTCACGATCAGGGTGTTGGTCCGATCTTCCACGCCGATGGTAAGGGCAACCTGGCGCGGGTTGCCGTTGGCGTCTACATTCAGCGTTTGCTGCCCACGGCCGCGGAAGGATTGAAAACCAAAACCACCCGGCCCGCCAAAGCCGACCTGAACAACCGCGTTCTGATTCATCATTTCGCGGTAGACATCCCGGATCGTGCTCGCGACCTCGGTGGCGGTGGCGTTTTTGAGCGGCCCGATCAAGTGGGATTTCATCGTCGCCTTCGATTCATTCTTATCGTTGTCAATGACATCGCGAAGATTCTTCTTAATCTCCAGGAGGTCGAGCAGATTGGCCTTGATGAGCAGAGAGTTACTGCCGATATCCGCCACGACGCGAATCTTTTGGTTGGCCGGCGCGGCAGGCTGCTGCTGCATTTGCGGAAACTGGAAGGGGAAGCCCCGGCCGCCTTGCTGCGCCTGCTGCTTGGGCCCGTTGTAAGCTTCGTCGAGCATCTTGGCCACTTCCGCGGCGTTGGCGTTTTTGAGGCGAATTACTTCAAAAGGACCCTGCTCGCCGGCGTTCTGCGTCAGCAGCCGGATCATATCGTTGATGCGCGACACCATCTTCGGATCGTCGCAGGTGACGATGAGCTTGTTGCCGACCGCGGTCATCGTGATCGGCGGCCCCTGCTGAGCAGTGGCCTGGGGGGCCGGCTTCTGCTGCGGATCGACGATCTGGCTCACATAGTAAATGGCGCCGTCTTCCAGGTCGGCGCGGGCCGACTTGTCCTTGCGGTCGCTGGGCGGCGGGGCCGGTTTCGGCATCGGCTCGGTCTTCTTCTCACCGCCGGGCGTAATGATCTTGATCGGGCTCTGCGGATACATCTCCTTGAGCATGCGTTCCAGCTCTTCGGCGAGAGCCGCGCCGCTGGCGCCACCGGGAAGCTTGATGACCCGGCCGGTAGCGCTGCCGCTCTCGGTGCCCGGGACAACGTCGAGCTCGCGCAGGATCTTCCGCGCCGTAGCAAGCCGGTCCGCCGGTCCGCTGACCAGGATGGCATTGAGGCGCTCGTCCACAGCGATGTTAATGGCGCGCTTGTTGAGTGTGGGCGCGGCGGGCGCGGCGGCTGGCTGCTGTTGCATTTGTGGGAACGCGAACGGAAATCCCCGGCCGCCTTGTTGCTGCTGGCCCTGTTGCTGGGCAGCTTCGCTGGGCGGGTTCGGCAGGAGCTGCTTCAAAGCTTTTTCCGCGTCCTCGGCATCGATATTGATGCAGTTGTATTTGAAGCTGTCGCCGCTTTTCTCGCTGTCCTCCATTCCCTGGATCGTGTCCTTGATGCGCTTGATGTTGCCGACCGTGTCCTGAATGAGCAGCTGGTTCGGCCCATTGAGGGCGACCACCTTGCCGAACGGGCCGATCATCTGGTTGACTTCCTTGGCGGTGTCCTCGGCCACCAGAGCTTTGAGCGGCAGGGTGACGGAGACCACCTCGGTCCTGCCGTGCTGGTCCAATTCATCCAGGCCTATGCGCGGCAGGATGGCAGGGTCCATCGGCTTGTCGGACGGCACCATGGTGTACGTCTGCGAGCGGCGGATGATGATAAAGTTCTGGCTCGTCAGGGCCTCGTTGAGAATGTCGATGATCTGCGGAAGCGTGTAGCCTTCCTTGC
>DASZFN010000380.1:0-3333 GCA_035939715.1 Gemmataceae bacterium
ACTTCAACGGCACCAATATTCCGGGCAACAGCACGATCTGGTTGAGCAGTGTCCTCAGCGCGAGCAATCTGGGGTCGGGCCCGGTCACGATCAACTTCACCAATCAGACCATCCAGTGCTCGATATACGGCTCCTCCTACAGTTTCCCCGTTCCCAATGCGAGCGTTACCTTCTCGCCCACGGCGACCACCTCCACGACCACGTTCAACACGTCGGCCAATCAATGGGTCACGGTCGTGCCGCTGTCAACCAGCGGCAATGTCTTCCTGAGCGGCCTTTCCTATGCCGTGCCCTCCTACGGCCTGCCCGGCGGGATCAGCGGTCTGAACTGGTGCGGCACGTTCTCCTCGACCACACCGAACGTGAAAGTCAACTGGAAATGGGCGGCCGCCGATTACAAGAATTTTGGCGCCTCGTACCCCATTCTGAACGTCAAGCCGGTAGACGACAACTCCACCAGCTCGTCCAAGAATTCGGACCATGCCGGCACGCCCGAAGCGTATAAAAACTACGTGACGGGCGGCTGCATGGGGGGAGGAGGCTCGAATTACACCGGGTCCTATACCGGCACGGCGTCGGTCACGATTTGCCAGGTGATGAATGCCCTGGCGGCTCCGCCGGCCGCCGACGGCTCCGCGACCTTCGGTTACACTCCGGCGCAGATCCGCAGCGCCTACGGCATCAACAATCTTTCCCTGGATGGCACCGGTCAGACCATCGCCGTGGTCGATGCCTACGGCGACCCGGCGATCTTCCAGGCACTGGATGCCTTCGACAGCCGCTTTGGGGCGACGTCCACCGGACCATCGCTGTATGCCCAGTATGGGTCGGCTTCCTCGTTCCTGACGGTCCTCAACCAGAATGGCCAAACGGGCTCGCTGCCCGCCACGGATCCCAACGGAGCCGACACGAACAACTGGGAGCGGGAGACGGCGCTGGACGTGGAATGGCTCCATGCGATCGCCCCGGGTGCCAGGATCATCCTCGTGGAAGCGAACAGCCAATCGCTGGCCGACTTGATGGCCGGCGTGGGCACGGCTGCCAGCCAGCCGGGGGTATCGGTCGTGTCCATGAGCTGGGGCTTTGCCGAAGGAGCAGCCGCCCTGCAACAGGACGAGACCCTTTATGACCGGGTGCTGACTACGCCCGCCGGCCACCAAGGGGTGACCTTCGTGGCCAGCACGGGCGATTATGGCGCGGCCGATCCGGAATACCCCGCCTTTTCGCCCAACGTAATCGCGGTGGGCGGTACGAGCCTCTATTTGAACCCCGATAACACCTATGGCAGCGAAACGACATGGGGCAATTCCGCTAGCGGGACAGCCGGAACGTTTGCCGGCTCGGGAGGCGGCGTCAGCCAGTACGAGTTGGAGCCGTCCTACCAGCAGGGGGTACAGGCCACCGGCTATCGGACCACGCCGGATGTTTCCTTCGTGGGCGACCCGGCCACTGGAGTGTGGATCGCCGACACTTACAATCAAGACGCCGGCAACCCCTGGCAAGTGGCGGGCGGCACGAGCCTGTCGGCTCCCAGCTGGGCGGGCCTGATCGTGCTGGCCAACGAGGGACGCGCCGCGGCCGGGGAGACCCCCTTCGATGCCTCTTCGGTTTCGGCCCAAGCGGCCCTGTACCACCTCCCCCAGAGCGATTACACCGCCGTGACCAGCGCCATGGGAGACGCCACTGGCGCCGGATACCAGGCGGGGACCGGTCTGGGAAGTCCTGTCGCTAACCTGCTCGTCCGCGACCTGATCGCCTACTCGGCCACGGTCAATGCGACCACCGTCGTCCCGGCCGATCTGGGCGGTAATCGAACGAACGAAGCTGGGAACACAATCCCGGCGGAGGGGATTGCAAGTCAGACAGCGGCGAGCTTCGGACTTGGCCATTTGTCCGGGCCGGCGTCCCACGCGTCGTCCAGCGGAGCAGCGGCCCCCCCGCGGCCTCCGACCTGGGTACGGGGGAGACGGACAATGGCTTCCCAGGACAGCGCGTGGACGGCGGCCTTCCTTCCGAAATGGCCCATACCCTGATTGGGCTCCAGCAAAGCGGCGGCGTCAGCGGTGGAGCCGTCGTGAGCCAGCTCTCCGACTTGGCGCTCGCCGCAGTGCCGGCCCGCGTGGGCAGCTTCGGAACCAGTGCGGTCATCAGTCTCCAGCTGCAAGCGGGATTGAACGCCAATGCGGGGACGAATACCAGCCTTGTCGTCGAGCCGATCAGTGAGTCGCGTGGCCGCGAATCCAGCCCAGGAAGCAGCTGGACTACCCTGATGGACGAAATCAGGGAAACGCTTCTCCTGGGCGTCAGCGATGCTCGCGCGGTATTCGACACGCTGGGCGCGGTTCGCTCCGCCAGGCAAATCACCGACGAGGTTTTCGCCTCCCCCGACTCCAGGGAGGAGGCGCTGATGTTCGCCCCCGTCGCAACGCCAGACAAGAATGCCTCTTATGACGCAACGGAGGCGCCAGGCGCAGGAAGCGACCGGTGGATCGATTGGCTCGGCGCTGACGAGGCGGAAGGAAGCTAATCGCTTGTCGCGCCTGGATTTTGGATGGAACAAAATCTGGAAAAGAGTACAGATTTTTCTTGACTATGGTCCGCGCGTCTGCTTATAGTAGTCATGCTTGCCTGGACTATCCTTCGCGGTGCCCAACCTGAGGGGGATGGCTGTTCTGCTGGTTGTCCGCTCTGTTTTGCGCTCGTCTTGCTTTGGGCGGCGTTCCTTCGCGAAAGTGATGATTTCGTGAGGCGTGCCGAATCGCTCACTCTTGGCGTAAGCGGCCAATCTGTATTCGTCATCCGCCGGAATGGTTGCAAAGTGGCGAACGGTGTCAACGTAGGTTGACAGCCGTTTGGTTCGAGGATTGACTCCTTGGGAGATTGGAACTCCTAAGTCCTTACCAGGGAAGGCTCAGGCCCGAGGCAATCCGGTTTGCTTCGGCCGGCGCGAGATTTGCTGCCTTTGAAGGGATTTCATTCGGATTATCTAGTTTCACGGATTTGGCAACGCTGCCCAGGAGAATACCATGGTTTCTCGGATCAGTAGGTTTCTGCCCACCTCGGCGATCCTGGCTGCGGTGTTGATGCTGATTGCCCCGCAGATGGCTCGTGCGGACCTTGAAGTAACGTTCCAGCAGGATGCCGGAGTCGTGACAACGGTTGCCGATAACCCCGTCGATTTTGACTCCGTGTTCTTCAATGGTACCTATAAAGCCTTCAAGGTCACGGTGTTCGGAGCCGCCTCTGACAATGCTACCCCGACGAGCGATCTGATGAGTTCCACGACCTCGTTAAAGAACACCGACACGGTAGCGCATACGATCACCATCGGGG
>DASZFN010000381.1:0-15250 GCA_035939715.1 Gemmataceae bacterium
GGCCATCCGCCCCGTCACGGTACTGCGCATGCCGCGCTTCAACATGAGCGACGAGGAGGCGATGACGCTCGTCAACTACTTCGCCGCCATCGACCGCATGGACAACCCAGCCGAGGGCTTGAACTATCCCTACCTGGCCGTGCCGCAGCGCGATGAGTTGTTCTGGCAAGAGAAGACGCAATCGTACCTGGGCCGGATCGGCAAGGCCGAGACGGACGCGCGGCTGAAGGCATTGCAACCGACCTGGGAATTATTGCTCCACGAGCGCATCCTGGAAGCAGAGCGAAAACTGCAGAATGCCGAGGCGACGGTCAAGGTCGCCAAGGATGATGCCCTGGCCACAGCCCAGAAACAGCGCGACGACCTCAAGAAGGAGCTGGATAAACTGAAGGCGGCCGCGGAGAAGAAGGACTTCAAGAGCCTGGACGAGACCTGGCTGGAGAAGGAAGCGTATCCGGCGGATGCCTACCGGCTGCTGGCAAACTATAATACTCCGTGCCTGAGCTGCCATCAGGCCGGCAATTTGCCATACAAGGCCGCCCAGGGACCGCCTCTGGATCTGGCCTGGGAACGGTTGCGGCCGGAGTGGACGCTCCGCTGGCTCGCCAGCCCCGACCGCCTGATCAGTTATCCGACACCCATGCCGCAAAACTTTGCCCGGAATGCCGTGGACGCCAAAGGCAACTCGACCTTGACCAATGCGTTCCTGGGCACGCCGATGCAACAGGTGGAAGCGACCCGCGACCTGCTCATGGCCTTTCCGAAGATCGCCGATCTGCCGGTGGACCGTTATTACCAGCCGCCAGCCGCTTCTGCAGGAGGAAAATGATGAAGCCCATTTTTGTTTGTCGGTTTGCTGTTGTTTCTCTCGTCGGGATGCTGGCCGCCACGCCCGTTGCTCGGGCAGATGAGGGCTGGGGTAGCGTCAAGGGCCGCATCGTTCTGGACGCGCCGAAGGCTCCGGCGCGTGTGCAGGTGAACGTTGACAAGGACCAGGCTCATTGCCTCGGCAAGGGGCCGCTGTTCAGCGAGGAATTGGTGGTCAACCCGGACAACCTGGGAGTCCGCTGGACTTTTGTCTGGTTAGCTCCCGAGCCGGGGGCGCCTCCGCTCAAGATTCACCCGAATCTTCAGCAGGTCAGGAACAAGAACGTGGAAATCGACCAGCCTTGCTGTCAGTTCGTGCCGCATGCCCTCGGCATGCGTTCGGGACAGGATCTCATTGCCAAGAACAGTTCGCCCATCGCGCACAATGTGCACTGGACCGGACATCCACTCAAGAATCCCGGAGGCAACCAGATCATTCCGGCCGGACAATCGCTCACCATCAATGGGCTCAACCCAGATCGATTTCCCGTGAAGGTTAATTGTGACATTCACGGCTGGATGGTGGCGTACGTCCGTGTGTTCGACCACCCGTACTTCGCCGTCACCGATGAGAACGGCAAGTTCGATATCAAACAGGCCCCCGCCGGCAATTACCGGCTTGTGATCTGGCAAGACAACGGCTGGGGACCCGGTGGTAGGGACGGGGAGCCGATCACGATCAAAGCCGGTGAAGCAACTGACAAGGGCGACGTGAAGTTCAAGCCGCCGCAATAACCGTAGGGCAGGTTTGTAACCTGCCTTGAATGTCAGGCAGGTTCAAACCTGCCCTACGTATTCTGTTCATCCTGGAGGGAGTGACCAATGTCTCAGTTTCGTCGTTGGGAAATCCTGTTGATCGTCCCGGCGCTGGCCTACATTTTGGCCACGACGGGTTGCGGTAGTGATAAGGGGAAAGATGTTCCGCGCGGTAGCAGCAGCAACACCAGATCCACGACCGTGGCGAGCAATACCGGGTCGAGCGGAGTCGAGGCCGGTGCTTTTGAAGCCAAGGGCACGGGGACCCTGAAGGGCAAGGTTACCTACGACGGCACGCCGCCCACGCCGGTGGATCTAACGCCTGAAATGGAGAAGAAAAACGAGCCGGACAAGAGCCACTGTCTCAAGGGGCGCAGGCAAGAAGAATTGTGGATGGTTAGCGGCGATAAAGGCGTGGCCAACGTGATCGTTTGGCTGGAGCCGCCCGCAGGAACGTACTTCAAGGTTCCTGCCGGGGAGCGCAAGCCGGATGTCGAGATAAGCCAGCCTTTCTGCCAATTCATCCCCCATGTGGCGGCCATTAATCCGAGCGAATATGATCCCGACACCAAGAAGCAAAAGAAGACAGGGCAACAATTAAAGGTCATTAACAACGCACCCATTGCCCATAATACAGCCTACAAGGGCAACCCCCTGCTCAATCCTGGGACCAATCAGAATCTTCCTTCGAAGGGCGAGATGCCCGTGCCCGCCAAGCCGTGCAGGGATTCCGATTTTGGCAAGGCCGATCTGCTCAACTTCAATTGCGACATTCACAAGTGGATGACGGCCAAGGTTGCGGTCTTCGATCATCCTTTCTATGCCGTCACCAAGGAAGACGGCACCTATGAGATCAAGAACGCGCCGGCCGGCGCCGAGCTGACGATCCGCTACTGGCACGAGTCGATGGACCCGACGTCGCTCAAGGGCGCCAAGAGCAAAGCAGTTACGCTGAAGACGGGCGACAACACCGAGGACTTCAAGGTCAAGCAGTAGGCCCTAGTTCCCGGAAGCAAAATTGTGCTAACGTAAGCCCAGGGGCGATGCTCCTGGGCTTCTTTGTTTTCTGCGAGAGCGATCATGGACAAGCCCCTTGTCTTATCGGAAACAGCCGATCAAATCGCCATCCTCACGCTCAACCATCCGGAAAAGCGCAATGCCCTGTCCCAGGCCATGCTGGCGCAGTTGCTCGATCATTTTAAGAGCATTGCGGTGGCGCAGAGCGTCCGCGTCGTGATCTTGCGCGCGGCTGGGCCCGCGTTCAGCGCGGGTCATGATCTGCGCGAACTGGTCGGCGGCCAGAAAGAACAGTACCAGGAGCTATTCGCCCTGTGCACGGAGGTGATGGAAGCCATCCGCAAGCTGCCGCAGCCCGTGATTGCGCAGGTTCACGGGGTCGCCACGGCCGCGGGCTGCCAGCTTGCGGCAACGTGCGATCTCGTCGTCGCCGCGGAGGACGCATCTTTTGCAACGCCCGGCGTCAAGATTGGCCTCTTTTGCAGCACGCCGGCCGTTGCCCTGGCACGAGCGGTGCCGCCCAAGAAAGCCATGGAGATGCTCCTCACCGGCAATCTCATTTCCGCCCGTGAAGCGGAGCGCATCGGGCTCGTTAGCCGAGTGGTTCCGTCCGATCAGTTGGCGGAAGAGACGATGAACCTCGCTCGACAGATTAGTGCAGCCAGCAGTTATACCATCGCCCTCGGCAAGCGCACGTTTTACGAGCAACTCCACCTGGGCCGCCCGGAAGCCTACGAAGTGGCATGCAGAGCCATGGTTGAAAACGCGCAGGCGGCCGACGCCGAGGAAGGCATCCGGGCGTTCCTGGAGAAGCGGCCGCCCAAATGGTCCGGCCGATGAAATCCTCGGCCCGCAGCGCGAGTTTTGAAGTTGCGCTTTTCAATCATACCCCCCTTACGCTGCGCTATCTTTCAATGCCACGGCCTTGTGCCATTGCGTCAAACGGATAAGGCGCAACTTCAAAAGGCGTCAGCGAGGCCGCGCAAGCCTCTCGGGTTAGTATGCCGCTGCCGCCTAAAGGCTAGGTGGCCTGACCGAATTCTCGGCGAATGCCGTCAAGGATGTAATTCCCGTCTGTTTGGTTCTTGACATAATTCTCAGGCTCACGATGGGTTGCGGCCAAATTATGAATCCGCGTCAGCGAGGCGCGTTTTTTGCTGCATGAAGGTGACTTCCGGTGAAAGCATAGCAATATCATTCGTCGGTGCGACTCGGGTCCGAGGCTAGCGGAGGTGGTGCGCCTGCCGCCATCCGCTTGCTCGCGCGCTCATGAACCGAGTAACACCAAAGCAAAGGAACTGCCCGATGACCGCGAAACCTTGGTTCAAGCGGAAAAATGCACCGCAGGGCGCTAACGGCACAACGCATTTGGCGGGTAGCCCAAAGGAACCACAACCTGACAAAGATGACGCGGCTCCCTTCATCGCGCCCGATCAGCTAGAACAGGGCGTACCTGCTGAGCTGCTCGAAGAGGAACTGAAGCTGATCGGGCGGCGCCGTGCCACGTTCACAAGCAGTACAGCCCTGAAGGCGCCGGCGGGCGTCGAGACAAGAGAAAGCCTGGTTGGTCTGGCTCTGTCGGGAGGCGGCATACGTTCGGCGGCCTTTAACCTCGGTTTGCTCCAGGCGCTCTTCCGTCAAGGGCTCATTCGGCATGTAGACTATCTATCCACGGTATCAGGCGGAGGTTACATCGGCACCTGGTTCTCTTCGCTGATCCATAGCTCCGCCGCGCGTCTGCACACAGCGAACAGCGGCCTGGCGAGCAACCTGCAGTCGCAGAAGGGCGGGCGCCAGCCTCGTGCCGTGCTCGCGCTGGCGCGGAACGGCAAATACCTTGACCGCATGGATCAGGTCTGGAGCCGCTACAGTATCGGTCTCTTCTACACCAACATCGCCATTCTGAGCGTCCTGGTTTTTGTCTGTCTCCTCATCGCCTATTGCTGGCGGGCCATGGATGACAACGTCGCCGTTTATTGGCTCTACTATCGCTTGCATGAGTATCTACGGCGCTACACGGCAACGGAGTACAGGCTCAGCGAAGCCATCCGGCCGTTCCTGCCCGGCCTGCTGTTGCTCTGTTTCTGGATGGCGGCGTGGATGTTCGCGCACAGGGCATGGCTCCGTGATGGCGGTCACCGGGCCATCGCGGCCATCGCCGGCAGCCTGGCCTGGGTGCTGGCGGTTACCTCGCTGCTGGCCTCCGCCGCGCTGGCTTTTGTGGTTGTCTTCGGCTCACCCTGGCTGTTGTTGTTCCTTGGGCCGCCGGCGCTAATCGGCACCGGCTACCTGGCATATCGGGGTTGGTTTTTGCGCGGGCGCGCGCAGGACAGCGCCGGCTGGTCGCGTATTGCCGATCGCATTTTCGTGTTTGCCGTCTGCGCGTTATTGATCGGCGTAGCCGTCTTTCTGGCCAACCCGGCCATTAACGCCGCCAGTTTCTTGACCATGCAGCCCGCGACTTCCCCAGCCCAGCTGACGGACAAGACCAAAAGTCTCGCCTATCCGCTGCTTGGCCTCCTGTTCACCGCCCTGGTGCCGCTGCTGCGGCCTCAGCGGCTGCTGCAGAGCGGTTTGCGGCCCAAGAGTATCTGGGAGCAGCGTGTCTTCGCCATCGCCACCTCCGCTTTGCTGTTCGGTGTGCCGCTGGCCTTGATCTGGCTCTTTGCCCACCACGACTTCTTTGCCCGCCAGAATGCGGAGCGCTCAAGGAAACTGGCGATTGGCGACATCTATGACCTGAAAAAGTTCAACGAGCGCCTCAACTACCAGAGTGAAAGAGGAGATAAGATCGGCGGGTTCTTGCACTGCCAATTCAAGGCCGCGCTGCAGAATTGCACGTCCGTCGCCGACAAGTCGCGGGTGCTCGAGGCCATGAATCGCGTCGGCGTTCCCATTGACCCCGAGGCGCGGCAAGCCAAGGCCCAGTTCATAGAGGCGTTTAACATACAGGTCCTGCACAACCCGCGCTTCACCGATCTAGCCCTGGCCGCGGCGACCGACGGCCTGGAAAAGCCGCACAAGATCGAAGACGGCTGGTTTTATCGTACGCTTCTGAGCCGCCATGCTAGGGCGGACGATATCGCACGGCAGCTCTATCTAGCTCAACAAAAGAAGCTTGACGAAGGGCAACGCGCGGAGCTGAACCGGCTTCTTCTCGAAGCCTGCTATCCCAACGATATTGTGCGCCAGGACCAGATTGTTCGTACCAACACGATCGACGACGATCAGCACGGCCGCCTGCGCACCCTGGGCTGGGTGTTTGTCATCGTCCTGATTTCCGGCTTGCTCGTGAATCTGAACGCCACTTCCATGCACAGTTTCTACCGCGACCGCCTGGCCGGCGCCTTCATCTACGCGGCGGAAAACAAGGGGCTGCCCTTGCACGAGT
The DNA here is from genome assembly GCA_035939715.1 of Gemmataceae bacterium. GTDB lineage: Bacteria > Planctomycetota > Planctomycetia > Gemmatales > Gemmataceae > DASZFN01. Next base: position 6,032 of record DASZFN010000381.1, read on the forward strand.
TGACGACCGCAGCCTGGGGCGGGCCTTACCACTTGTATTCCGCCACCCTCAACCGCAAGCCGACCGAGCCGTCGCCGTCCAAGCTCGATCCCCAGAATCTCGGCCAGACGCGCACGGAAGACTTTCTCCTGTCCGCGCTGTATTGCGGCTCGAGCAGCAAAGGCTACCAGCGCACGCGCGATTACCTGCGCGGCGAATTGACCGTGGCGGATGCCATGGCCATCTCCGGCGCCGCCGTCAGCCCGAGTCAACTCTCCAACTGGCTGGTGGTCGCTCTCATGATCGCACTCAACGCGCGGACCGGACAGTGGCTGCCGCGGCCACGGAGCGAAGCGAGCGCCCCTCAGGAGGATTCCGCCCTGGCCCGGCTCATGCAGTGGATTGGCGACCGCTTCACCGGCGTCATGGGGCCTACGCTCATTAGCCTGGGGCTGGATCGTTTGGCCAATGAGTGGGGCAAGCGCCGCCTTTATTTCATTACCGACGGCGGGCACCATGAGAACCTCGGTCTATGGCCGCTCCTGGAGCGTCGCTGCCGGCTGATCATTGCCTCGGACGCCTCAGAGGACGGCACCTCCGGATTCGCGGACCTGCTGCGCGTCGTCCGCCGCGCACGCTTCGAGCGCGGCATTCAGCTCAAAGCGGTCACCCGGCCCGCGTTCGACTCTGCCGAGAATGATGAGGAGCTGGCGAATCTGCTCGAGTTGCTTCGTTCCGCGGACGAACCGACGGACGAGCAAATGCTGCAGCATGCTGCGGAAGGCCGCCTCAGCCCCGGTTATCGCCGCTCGATGCGGCATTTCTTCCTGGCACGAATTGACTATCCGGACGCAGAGCCGGGATATCTGCTTTACGTCAAACCGACGCTCACGGGCGATGAGGAAGCCGACTTGCAGGCCTATGCTGCTCAGAACCGCGACTTTCCGCATCATCCCACCCCGGACCAGTTGTATGACGAGGATCGTTTCGAGTCCTATCGTCAACTCGGCGAGCATATTGGCGGCGTCCTCTGCAAGGAGATTCACCATGATGGGAAGAGGCTCAGCTTCTGGAGCTGCGCGTCGGTGCTCCCATTGTTTCTGGATGAAAACTCCAAGAATGAAATGCTTAAGCGGCAGAATGCCGCGCTGCAACTTCTGGTGACGGAGAAGACCCGGCGTCGCCGCCGCGTCCAGCGCATTCAAAATGTCAGTGTCCCTTGAGCTGGTTCCACGAATGCTTTCTCGGTTGCCACGGCATCTTCCCTTCCGTAGAACGGCATGACAACGCATCATGGCCGAATCGCGGAAAGAGCAACTCATTGTCGGCGTCACCGGCGCTACCGGCATCGTCTATGCCGTGCGCGCTCTCAAACTGCTTCGCTCCCTGGGTATCGAGACGCATCTGATCGTCAGCCGGGCGGGTGAGCTGACGCGTGCATACGAAACGGACCTCAGCAAGGAGGGCCTGGCGGCGCTGGCCGACCACGTCTACGGCATCATGGACATGGCCGCCCCGCTGGCGTCCGGTTCCTTCCAAACGCTGGGAATGCTCATCGCTCCTGCCTCCATGCGTTCGGTCGCCGAGATCGCCACGGGCGTGACCTCCTCACTTCTGACTCGTGCCGCCGACGTGGTGCTCAAGGAACGCCGCCGGCTGGTACTCATGGTACGTGAGACGCCGCTGAATCTCATTCACCTGCGGAACATGGTAACCATTACGGAGGCCGGCGGTGTCATCTTTCCGCCAGTACCCGCCTTCTACACCCGGCCTACAACTTTAGAGGAGATAATCGATCAGTCCGTCGGGCGAGCCCTCGACCAGTTCGGCATCCAAACCGACTCCTTCCCGCGCTGGTCCGAAGACCTCCGCAATAAAGTCGCCAGCCAGAAAGTCGCCGATCAGGCGGATAACGCTCAATGAGCGTCGACGCGCCGGTAACCGTACTCAGCTGGCCGCCGATTCCGTCCATGGCGCATCTTGCGGATGCCACAGCTCCTCACCCAGGCGGGCTCGCTCGGCCAGAACGGCAATCTTCTCGGGCATGCCCGGCAAGGCCCGAGTCGGCACGGAGGCCGGCTTGGATGCGCCGCAATAATCGGCCACGCCGCGCCGCGCGAACTTGCTCAAAGACGGAAATCGAGCCCGCAGGCTGGCGCAGCGATAACAGTTCCAGCACAGACCACGCCGCCGATTGGCGGCACGGGCCCGGCAGCCGCGGCACAACATGATGTGATCCCCCTTGAACCCCAGGCGCGACCGCATGCCTTGGTTCTGCAAATCTGAAAATCTCGTTGCAAACGGGGGGATGACAGCTGCGGTTGAACCGACTCGTCCCAAGGAGATAGTGTACACCATTACATGACAAAATCAAGTAATCGTGTCTGATTTCTTGTTATGTTCTGCCATTTACGGTGACTTATCGGGATAACTCATTCGCTCCAGCCCACATGGAAGCGAACTTCGCGCTCATCTTTCGGCCGCGGCGCGACCAGCACATAGCCGCAATGGCGGCGCTCGTCCCAGCAGAAGACCCAATGCTTGTGCGGCACCTTGCTGGTCAAGATGGGCGTCTTGCCCGGCTGTGTGTTGGGAAAGCGGACTTCGGCAAATAGGAAGGGCACCAGAGTGCGTTCGTCTTCTTCACCCTTGCGCAGCAGGCCGGCCAGCCGGGCGTTGGGCCACATCTGGGCCTGATACTGCTGGTTGATCACTTTATCGTAAACAGCGTTGGGCAGAGTGAGGACCAGCGTATTGCCGTGCAGCTTGTGGTGGACCGGTTCGAGCGCGTCCTCGGGAAGCTGCGGGCGAGGCAGCTTGAGCGTGGGATCGCCCCACAGGGTGAAGGCCCACGCGGAGCGCAAGTTGGCGCCGCCGAGCTTGGCCTTGTCGCCGAGCAATTGCTCCTTCAAAAGCGAATAGGCCAGCAAGTAATTCTTGGCATGGCGCAGACTGCCGCCCAGGCTGCGGTGGTCATAATTCAGACCGTTGAAGAAGGAGAGCGTAAAGGCGCCGCCGGAGCCGGAATACATGCGCGTGGCCGAGCCGATGACACCTAGCGCGCCGCGGCGGAGCAGCGGCTGGGCCTCTTTCTCATTCAGCGCCAGGCAGCTTTGCAGAAAGACCAGCGCCGGTTGCAGCGGCTCGGTCCACTTCGGCATCTCGTAGCGGTCCACCATGGTGCGATAGTGTCCTTCCCAGAGGAAGATGTCCTGGCTTGGGAGCAGCGTTTGCACCTGCTCGCGCGAGACCGCCTCATTGAAGAGAGCGGTCGTCTCATAGCCGCAGTTGCGCAGCTCCTTGGCGGTATTCCGCGAGAACGTCTCCAGCAAGGCCAGGCCGCCGCCCGGATTGCTCACCACCAGGGCACGCCGCGGCCCGGCGCGCGGCGCTTCGTTCAGGAGCCCCTGGCGGGCCATGAGCAGGGGCAATACGCTCAGGTCTTCGTGAAACAGCCGGCCTACCGCAAAACTGAACGGCTCCGTACCGGCCGGCGTCAAGGGTTCCATCTCGATGACGGCGTCCTTGCCGGGCACCGGGTTTGGCCGGCGCTCGGTCGGGATGGCCTTGAGCGAGGCGGCCAGGAGCACGGCATCGACGTGCGCCAGCGCCGGTTGCTTGACGGCGGCTTGCACCAGGGCGGTGGTGTTATCGCCTGCGTCATTGGTGCAGAGCAGGGCGGCCCGGTGCTGCAAGGCCAGCCACGGCGCCAGCACCGACACGCCGCCGAGGTCGCCCGCCACGTCTGCGGGGTTGGTCACCACGATGGTCTCGATGGGACCTTGCTTGCGCAGGTGTCGCAGATAGCGGGCGGACACGGCCTGTTCGTCGGCGAGCGCGAAATGGGCCACGGCGAATTTTTCGACAAGCCGGGCGGCACTGCCCACGGCAAATACCTCGCGCGTGCGCCAGGCGAGCAATTGCTTGAGCAACGGAGCGGCTTCATCGGCGTTGTCATGGGTAATCCAGAGCGGAGCGTTCAGGATCCCGGCCAGACAGGCGGCCTGCAGCAACAACCGGCGCGGCTGGGCCGGGCAAACCACCACGTGCTCGGCGCGCGCAAAGAGCGCTGCCGGCGACCCGAGCGGTTCTTCCACGGGACTGCCGATGCGATGCTCCAGAGCGGCCCTGCCGTCGGCAAACGTGCCGATGGGGATGACATGCTCGGGGCAAAAGGCGCTCAAGAAGTCCCTGGTGTAGCGGACCGCCTCGGGGGCATCCAACAGGAAAACGCCGGCATTGCCGCGCCCGGCCAGGGCAGCGGTTAGCGCGATCATCTTTTCATCGTCCAGCTTGCCTGCCAGCACCACATTACGCTGGAGCGGCGCCTTCGGCTGTTCGGCGGCAGCCTGGTCGGGGACCTGGGGCGAAACAAAACCGCGCGTCACGCCCAGACACAAGGCCGCGGCTACAGCCAGCGCGCCCCAGGGCAGCCAGAGAAGTGTCTTGGTCCTGGGTTCCTGAATCGTGGCAGCTGGTTCGGCGAACATGCGACCTCCGTGTCGGCAACAAATTCATGAATAGCAAGGCGCGAATGTTGGCGGAGGATAACGATTTGCGGATGGCTTGGAAACCCCACTTGCGCCAGCCGTGCGTGAATCCGCTGCACCAGCCCGAAGCGCCAGCGAGGGCCTCGCTGGCGCTTCGGGCTGGTGTGCTGCCGAATTGCACGCTGATTAAGAATCTGTTTGCTCCAGACCTTTGCAGCCGCGACAATGATCACTCCTGCGCGTAACAGGCATGGTTCTTCTTCAACGAGGTTACAGCATCATGGCTCGTGCGGACGCGAATAATCCGGCCGGTCCCAGCCGCCGGCAACTGCTCCAGATCCTTGGCGGCCTGGGCATTGGTTCGGCGGTGTTTCAGCGCGCCCTGGTGGCGCAGGCGCAGCCATCGGCCAGCGTGACGCCGGACATGGTCAAACAGGCGGAATGGATTGCCGGGTTGACTCTGTCCGACGAGGACCGCAAATCGACGGCCCAGGCTCTGCAGCGGCTCTTGCAGAACTTCCAGGCGACGCGCCAGGTCAAACTGGACAACAGCATCCCGCCGGCCTTGTGCTTCAACCCGGCGCCCTGGCAGGTGCAGAAGCAGGATGGGCCGCGCGGCGCGGCCTGTCCGCTGGAGCAAATGGCGCCCAAGCGGCCCGAGTCGCCGGAAACGCTGGCCTTCATGCCGGTCAGTGAGCTGGCGGCCTTGATCCGTACGCGGCAGATTTCCGCGCTGGAGCTCACGAAGCTCTATCTTCAAAGATTGCGCCAGTTCGATCCGGTCCTGCATTGCGTCGTCACCTACACGGAAGAGCTTGCCCTCAAGCAAGCGGAGCAAGCCGACCGCGAAATCGCCGCCGGCCGGTACCGCGGAGCGCTGCACGGCATTCCCTGGGGTGCCAAGGACCTGATCGGCTATCCCGGCTATCGCACCACCTGGGGAGCCGCCCCGTTCCGCGATCAGATCCTTTCCGTCAAGGCGACGGTGGCCCAACGGTTGGAGGATGCCGGCGCGGTACTGGTCGCCAAGCTTTCCCTGGGCGCCCTGGCCATGGGCGATAAGTGGTTCAACGGCCAGACGCGCACGCCCTGGAATCCGCGGCTGGGCTCGAGCGGCTCATCGGCCGGATCCGCCGCCGCGACCGCGGCCGGGCTGGTGCCGTTCGCCCTGGGCAGCGAGACGCTGGGCAGCATCGTGTCGCCGAGCCGCCAGTGCGGCACGACGGGGTTGCGGCCGACCTTCGGCCGGGTGAGCCGTTATGGCTGCATGAGCCTGGCCTGGAGCATGGACAAGATCGGTCCGCTGACGCGTTCGGTGGAGGACTGCGCCCTGGTGTTGGCCGCCATCCACGGCGCCGACGGACTCGATCCGAGCGCCATCGACCGCCCGTTCACCTGGCCGCTGGCGCGCGACATCCGCTCGTTGCGGGTCGGTTATGTCGAGGGCCAGACGCCGGCCAAGGAGCGCAAGGAATTGAGCGTGCTGCGCGACCTGGGCGTGAAGCTGGTGCCCATCAAATTGCCGGACAAGCAAAACATGTGGGCCATGACCATGATCCTGGACGCCGAGGCAGCCACGGCCTTCGATGATCTCACGCGCCAGGGCATCACCGCCGGCCTGAACGATTGGCCGCGCACCTTTCGCGTCGGTCAGTTCATCCCCGCCGTCGAATACCTGCGCGCCAATCGCATCCGCACGCTGATGATGCGGGAGATGGAAGAAATCATGTCCCAGGTGGATCTCTATGTCGGCGGCAACGATCTGCTGCTGACGAACCTCACCGGGCATCCCACGCTGGTACTCCCCGGCGGCTTTCAGAAGCGCGGGGATATGGACATGCCGGTTTCGCTCACATTCACCGGCCGGCTCTATGGCGAGGCAGAGTTGCTGGCGGTCGGCCACGCCTACCAGCAAGCGACGGGCTTCAACCTGCGGCGACCGCCGATGGACAAGCTGACGGTGAGCAAAGAGGTGGGGAAATCATAGTTCAGAAATCAGAGGTCAGAAGTCAGAGGTCAGCCGACCCGTGACCTCTGACTTCTGACTTCTGACCTCTGGTTCTACGGCCCGCAGGTGCTGCAGCCTGTCCCTTCGCGTCGCTCTTTATGAAGCAACGTATGATGCGGTGGATACGGGTCCGGTCCCTTGAAGCACGGCTCGCCGTAGAATTCCCGGCAGCCGCCGAAGATGAACACACACTCCGCCTTGAGGTTGCCGCAGCCGAGGCCGTTATGGTGCGCCACGCAGTAACAGGGGTGTTGATGAATCGCGTTCGAGATCGGATGATACCTTTTGGGTTCCGGTCCGGTGGGATAGAGCCCGAGCTGCTCCATCAAGTCTTGCTCGGGAGCCAGCGGAGCATAAAGGTTCGGCGGTCCCAGGTAGGGGCGCGGCGCTTCCTGCTTATCCGCTGCTGGCGGCGCATACTGGTTCGCTGGGGCGGGGTACGGCCGTGGAATCTCCTCCACTCTCTGAGCGCGGGCCGCCTGGGCGGACAGGAGTAATCCGAGCAATCCGGTCAGCAGAAGAACGTTGCAGCGCATGGCGCGATCCCTGGGTCAGGTCCCATTGCGAAACCAATTCCTTTATCGGGACGCCTGTCCCCGGCCGGTGAGCATGTCCGCGCGCTTGCCCGAATCATGAGGGGGCAGTAATTCGGTAGGAACGTGTTTGCCGGAGACAGCGGTTACAAGGATTGCTCGGCCAACTTTGCCATCAGCCATTGAGGATAGATAGCCGAGCCAGGCGGGCGCAGTTAAACATCATGAGCGCAAGCGGGAGAAAATTGGCGAATGCTCCGTTGCCATTGGGGCTTCCCCAGAGTTCCCTATGGCGAACGGAGTCATCCGCCAAGGACTACTGATGCAAGTTCAATGCCATTTGCCGAATAGCTAAATCACGCGCTGAAATATTGATGTAGATTCATACGCACCTTTGCTCTAGCGGGCGCTTCCTGCTAAGCTCGAAGGTCGACCGTCACAGCTCGTGCCGGGCGCACCAGAGACCACCAATGCGTTTCCGCCTGGGCCTGGGCCCTGTCTTTTACTATGAATGGATGACCACGGCGCGGCGCTGGCAAATGTATGCCGTGCGTTCGCTGTTCATTGCCGTGCTTCTTGCGGCCCTGGCGGTGGTGTGGTGGCGGGAACTGGCCGGCGTGCGCACCTGGCATGGCCTGGATGTTTACGCTCGCGTCGGCAGCACCTTCGGCACCATCTTGCTGACCACGCTCTTTGCCCTGGTCGTGCTGGTCGCGCCCAGCGTCTCGGCCGGCGCCGTGTGCCAGGACAAGGCCCGCGGTCCGCTGTTCCATCTTTTCACCACGGACTTATCCGACACGGAGATCATTTGCGGCAAGCTGATGGCCCGGCTCATTCCCCTGGTCGGTCTTATCGGCTGCAGCCTGCCCGTGATGTTTCTCAGCACGCTCTTCGGCGGCGTGGAGTTGCAGCCGTTGGTCGGTTCGTTTCTGGTGCTCCTGGGGATCGCGCTGCTGGGCTGCACGCTTTCGCTTGCCATTTCGGTGGTAGCCAGGCGGACCTTCGAGGTCATGCTGGTGGCGTTTTCGTTCTGGGCAGTGGTGCTGCTGTCCAATCCCATCATCCGAACGTTTGATTGGTTTATGAATGGTTTTGTCCCCCGTGCAACCTTTCCGACAGCCATCCCACGCCCAGCTCCTGACCCCGATTACAGCTTATTGGGCCTGATACTTGCTCCCGTAACCACTGGAAATTCCGTGGCGGCAGTGAGGGGTGCTTCGGCAGCGCCCAGTCTGAGCAGCGTCGACATTGCCGTGCGTGTCTTCGGCATCATGGCTGTCCTCTCGCTGCTTTTGCTGGTGGTCGCGATCTTGACTGTGCGTCGGGTGACGCTGACGCAGGCCGGGCAAGCGCAGCGCCGCCTGGTGCCGACCTGGAGTGCGCTGTTTCGCTGGCGCGGCCGGAGCTGGCTGCCGCGGCCACCCCTGGATTGGAACCCGGTTCTCTGGCGTGAATGGCAACGCCGCCGCGCCACACTGGTGAGCAGCATCACCTGGACGATGTACGTGCTGCTCGCCGCGCTGCTCACCATAAAGGCGGCGTTCACCCGACATCACTCAACGCCGTGGTTCACCCTGTCTGAGGCGGAACGTCAGTTTCCTTGCCTGGTCAACGCGGCGCTGGTGGCCATCGGCCTTTTGCTTTTGAGCGTTACCTCGGTCACCTCGCTGATCGAAGAGCGTGACCGAGGCAGCCTGGACGTTCTCCTCACCACGCCGCTTCCCTCATGGCACATCATTGCCGCCAAGTGGCTGGCGTCCTATCGCCAAGTGCTGCCACTGGCCTTCTTTCCGGCTCTGCTGGCTTATTTGCTGGCTCCGGGCAGAAACCCCTGGCCCGACGTGATGCGCATGCTTGGCCTGGTGCTCGGCTACGGCGCCATCATTACCAGCCTGGGCTTGGCCCTGGCCACCTGGATCAAGCAACCGGGCCGGGCGCTGACGATGAGCGTGACGATTTACGTGCTCGTGAGTATTAGCTGGCTCCCTGTTACCCTGTTGTCGGAGCGCCTGGGCTTCACGGGCTCATTCCTGTCCCTGGCGAGCCCTTTCTTCATGGTCCGCGAGCTAACGAATGCCGTCCTTTACGACGGGGAAATAGATGTTTGGGACGCCTGGGCCTCGCTCTGGACCGCCGTTTATCCCTGGCTGGCTGCGTGTCTGTTCCTGTTAACGCTCAAGACGTTCGATCGTTGCCTGGGCAGGCTGAA
>DASZFN010000382.1:0-3591 GCA_035939715.1 Gemmataceae bacterium
CTGCGTTAGCCGTGACCAGCGCGGTTAGAGAGGTGAGCAGCGGTGTCTATGGTGTCCCGTAAAGCTGCTTGTAGACGTTGGCATTACGCAGGATTGCCTGAACATACTCGCGTGTCTCGGTGAAGGGAATTGATTCGACGAACTCCTGCGGGTCGCGATACTTGCCCTGGCCCAGCCATTCCTCGACGCGGTCCGAGCCCGCGTTGTAGGCGGCCAGGGCGTATTCGAATGATCCGCCGAACTTGTCGACCATGGTGCGAAAATAACGCGTGCCCAATTGCAGGTTCACCGCGGGCGTGTACAACTGGCTGGCGCTGTACCGCTTCAGCTTCACTTGCCGGGCCACGGCTTTGCCGGTCTTGGGCAGCAACTGCATCAGCCCCACCGCATTGGCCCGTGAAACCGCGTTAGGATTGAACTCAGATTCCTGCCGAATGAGCGACGCCACCAGGTAGGGATCTAGTCCATTGGCCGCTGACGAGCGTTTCAGGTCGCTCCAGTATGCTTTGGGAAAGAGCGCTTCCCAGTATTTCCGCGGCAAATCCGGAATGTCCAGGGCGAAATAGTTTGGCGCGGAATGCTTCATGACCTCGATGGCCTGATCGTAGTGTCCGTTTTCGTCATATAGCTGCGCAGTTTGTGCCGGGCCCCAGCTGCCGCCGTCGGCTGCAGCGGCGGCCTGTAACTCGCGGACAGCGAAATCGACGAGCCCGCCATTTCCCAGGAGCGCCGCCTTCTGGACGTGCAACTCATCCGGCGGCGGTTCCGAATCCTTCACTTTGCCATTGCTATCGATTGGCGGCACGCGATCGAGCAAGGGGTATTGTGTCGTCGCATCGGCCCCGGCAGGGAGATGCTTCAACCTTTGCCGTCCTAACTCCGCATAATAGAAGTTGCGGTAGCGATCCGAAAGCTTCTGATAAAATGCCCGGGCCATGAGGGGCTGATTGTCTTCCTCAGCCAGACGGGCGCGCCAATATAGAGCCGCCGGAGTCTCCGCGCCGGAAGGGTACATCGCAATTTGTTCTTCGAAAGCTTTCCTGGCATCCTCGTTGCGACCCTGCCGCAGAGTGAGCCAGGCTGCCTTCCAGTGCACATACGATGCGCGTGCGCCAGTGGGGAAGCGCTGCTGCGTCTCGCGAAAGGCATCGAGCGCCTGGTCGTACTCGTGGTGCACAAGATGCAGATTCGCCGCGGACAGCAGCGCCTGCTCCAGCCATGGACTCGCCGGTGCGGCTTGGCGCAGCTCATCGACGGTGCGGTAGAAAGCGTCATTGTCGTTTACCGCCCAGGCCACTTGACCCAGCAGGTACAGGCGATGGGCGTTCGCTTCGCCGCCCACACCGCCGAGCAAAGCAAGAACTAGTTTGGCGTCACGGTTCTTGCCACCGCGATGAAGCGCATCCGCCAGGGCGAGTTGCATCGCGGCTCGGTCATCGAGACTGGCCTCGTTGACCAGGCTACGATATTCATCTGCGGCTTCGGCATAACGATGCCTGCTCACTAATGCGTCGGCCCGCGTTTTGCGCTGGATAACCGTCGGAGGTGGCACGGAGGGCAGCTTTTTCAACTCAGCATAAGCCGCATCGGCTTCAGCGCTGGCCGGCATCGTGTAGTAGACGTTCTCCAGCGTTTCGGCAGCCTTTGCGGTCTGGCCTGAGGCAGCGTATGACCGTCCCAAAGTAAATTCAATGTCGGAACGTACTGGGGCCCGGATCTGCTCCAACAAGGCTGCCGCTTCCGCCGCCTGCCCTTCAAGCAGGAGAGCGTTGGCATAGCTCACCCGGGCTTCCCGTACCAGCAGCGAATCCGGATGCGCCTTGTCGAAGTCTGCCAAAGTTGCCAGAGCTTCTGCCGTGCGCCCGGTCTGCAGGTATGAAGTCCCAAGATAATAGGCGACGTAGTCACCCAGGTCTCCCGCATGCACCTTGGCGCGGTTCAGTGGATCAATCGCCCGGGCATAGTCTCGATCCAGAACGTGCGCGTAGCCGAGTACCAGCCAGGCCAGGGCGCCAGCATCGTCCTTGGCGTGGGCCCGAGCAAACGCATCAACCCCGGCGTATGCCGCCAGCGAGCGATCCTGCAGAAGCTGTTGTGCCATGGGACGCAAGCTGGCTGAAGCCACAAACGCCTGCCGCATCCGCCTCACCCGGGGGGAGATCGTCCGGGGCTTCCGGGTGGTGACCGAATGACGCTTAAGAACGTTTGCCGCGGGCTTCTTGGCAGCAGTTGTAGTGTTGATCGGAGCCTTACTTGTGTCGCTGGATTTACCGCCGCTGGTGGCACCTTGAGCGGCCGGTTTCGGCGGAGAGGTGTCTGCCGGGCTTTGAACGGAACTGGACCCAGATTGCGGCTGGGCCTGTGCCGGAGGAAGCAGAAGGGCAAGGATGCTGCACAGAATTGAGGTTGCGAGCACCCACCACTTCATCGAAACTATTCGCACTGTGGTGATTTTTTGCGGAGACACGCTACTGCCAAACCCTGCCGCAAAAATCTAGCGGCGGAAATTCGAACCCATAATGGAAATGTCATCCTCGGCCAGACTGCGCAGCAACTCCTGCTGGAAATAGTCCGCGCCGGCGGCCGCCGTATTGCCGTAGCGCTTCTGAAACGTGCCCCGGCTCTTGTCGATGTCTTCCTTCAGACGGTCGTACAAATCCTTGTTGCGACGGCCCTCCGCTACTTTGGCCTGGTTGTAAAGCTTGATTTCATCCACCAGCAGGCGCGCGAACCTTTGTGCCTTGCGATGGACATCGGCGTCTTCCGGCGAAAGTCCAGCCAGGGGATCAGTGGCCGCGGCTGGCGCTGCTGCTGCACTGGCCGCATGCGCCGAAGCCACTTCCACCACCTCGGCCGCAGGTTCGGGCTCGGCCGGAGGGCTGGCGGGTACATGCTTGGGGGCGTGGGCCGCGAAGGGATCCGAAAATGAAGAAACCGTTTGCACAGGCGCGGCCGAGCTCTCAACCCGGCTTGCCAGCGCGCCGTCCTCCTTCGCTGCCGCCTGCTTACGTAGCGACGTTACTTCCAACCAGGCGCTGGTTGCGATCACCAGTAATTCCAGGGCGTCCTGATCCAACTTGCCGCTGTCGCCACCGTCGGCGTAAACCAGCGCCGCCAACTTCTCCTTGAGCGCCAACGGCAACACCAGCACCTGCTCGTTGGCCGGGCTGCCGAACTGCTCCACGAATCGCCCGCCCATCTCCGCAATGTTGCCCGGCGTCGCAATTCGATTTTGGTAAGTATGTGCCACCGGCCCGGCATTCAGATCGAGTGGAAAATCCTTAACAGCTTCGTCATCGCCGAACCCGCGAGATTGCCATCCTGACGCGGCTCCCGCTTTCACCACGAACAGCGCGATGCGCGAGCAGTATCCACTTGCGGCGTCCAAAAGGGCCCGCAAGATTTCCTTCTGGGTTGAGCCCGCATGGATATTGGAAACGGCGTGAGCCAGCGTGCTGGAATCAGGAGTGCCGGTTAGAGGCTGCGCCGGGGCGGGGGCTTCGCTCACCGGAGCCGGCAGCGCTTCGAGCACCTGCTGCGCAATCCGCGACTGCAGTTGCGGCATCTGCGACTGCAGGGCTTGTGCCACGG
>DASZFN010000383.1:0-3453 GCA_035939715.1 Gemmataceae bacterium
CAGGTGTTCCAGGTTGGCAGCCAGCAAGTGCTGCCGAATGCTCTGCGTTGCGGCACGAGCAATCCCTACGGAAACGGCGGCGCTGCCGAGCTGAAACCAGGGCAACAGCGCGCTCATCATCAAAGGGAAGGCTTCCCCAGCGCCGCTGATGCGATGAGACACGGGGACGCGCACTTTTTGCAGGTTCACGGGCGCGCTGGCGTTGCCGCGCAGTCCCAGTCCGTTCCAGGAGCCGCTCACCTCCAGACCGGGCACGTCGCCGGGTAAGTAATACAGCGTGCTGTCGGTCGGCGCGACGGCATTGGCGCTGCGCGTCGAGGCGATGTAACTGTCGGCCTGGCCGGCACTGGTCACGAACGACTTCTCCGCCGAAAGCTGATGCCAATCGCCGACGTGAGTGACCTGGCTCACGGGCGCCCAGAAATGGCTGCGCGAGCCTTTTTCGCTGAGGGCAAGGGTGCTGAGATTGCGGCCCGCGGCGACGCCACGCAGAAAGGTGTCGCGGAGAGGAAAGGCCTGCGCCGCCACGACCACCTGGGTGGCGCAAGTATGCATCAGGAAAATCATGGCCGTGGAGGCACAATGCTCGGCCAGGACGCTGACTACCGAAGCGAAAGTCGGCGGTCCTTCGCCGGCGCCGTCAAGATTGCTCGGGACGCAAAGCCCGAGCAATCCGGACTGGCGCAGGGCGGTCACGGCCTCCGCCGGCCAGCGGCCGTTTCTATCCACGTCATCCGCGTGGCACGCCAGCACCTCGCGCGCCAGCTTGGCAGCGGTGTTTACCCATCGATTGGCCGGGTCAAGAGTCATCGTGATACCTTCAGGGCGATCGCGGCCCTGGGCGGTGTGCCGCCCAGGGCGCGCGGCCGATTATGGAGCGGGAATCCTCGTCTTACGGGAGTTGAACATGTTCGCCCAGGCTGCGCGTGCCCAGGGCGCGGAACACCGCCAGGTTGATATCGTTGCCGATGAAATGGACTGAGCCATCGACGTAGGCGAACTGGCAGCCGCCACTGTGGTTGCTGGTGAAGGCGTAGCGGTTCCACCATTGGTCCGGCCGGTAGTCCTGTCCAGTGGCCGGGTTCTTGGCGTTGGGCGGGTAGGCGCAGGTGGCAATGGCGTTATCCATATGGCACCAGGAATTCTGGTAGTCCTTGCCGGCCAGCGCTTCGCCGATCATGATGGTGTTCGAGGTGCCGTCCAGAATGTCGGCGAACCGGAGCGGTCGCTTCGTTTCAAAGATGACGCCGTTGCCATAGACGCACCCGTCGTACGTCGTATTCGGATCGGCGTTGCCCGGGTCGGGATTGCACCACTGCGGGTCGGTCCCCCACCACAGGGGGCTGCCGGGCGGTCCGCCGCCCCAGTTCGAGCCAATGTTGGCCTTGTAGCAGGTAACGGCATAGGTGAGCGGGCCAAGGGTCGGATCGAGCATGTCAAAATTGGAGGCATGAGAAACAGGGCCGCTCCAGGCGTCGGAGTCGCTGGGGCACAACAGGGACTTCATTGGCTCGGCGATCGCAGCCAGGCTCTGGTTGATGTTGTTGGGAGGATTCGTCCCAATCCCGGCCGCATTGTAGAGATTGTCCTGCTCCATGTGAGGCAGCATACGGGCGATCCAGCTCCAGTTTGGTCCGGTTGGGTCGTAGGTATAGAGGGTGTCCGGCGGAAATGTTCCTCGGGCATCGTAAAAGCCATGGACGGCCAGGCCAAGCTGCTTGAGATTGTTCTGGCAGCTCATGCGATTGGCTGCCTCGCGCACCTTTTGCACGGCCGGCAACAGCAGGCCTACCAGCACGGCAATGATGGCGATGACTACCAGTAATTCGATGAGCGTGAAACCGCGCTGGTCGTGTCGTCTCACCGGGACGCCGCCCCGGCAGGCAGATGGCAAATGCATGGTGCTCTCCTTGTGGAAGAGAATGAGAAAGACGAAACGGGCCGGGCCGGAACATTCCGCAACCGGCTCACTTGGAAGTTAATTTCAAGTCGTAGGCGTCGGCGGCCGGATCGGCGACGACCTCAATGGACAGAGTCGTTGTCTGGGCCTGCCCATACCGTGCCGGCAGCAGGGATCGGGCCACCGGGCGATGCCGCTTCGCGCCGCTGGCATGCTGTGGCGCCTCGGCGAGCGCCGTGACAAGGACCTTGTACCAGCCGGCGGGCGCGCCATTCTTGCCCTTGGTCAGCAGGGCGTAGTTGCCTTCTTCATCCACGGTGCTCACCGGTTCGAAGGCACTGCTGTTTCCCCGGGAACTATCGGGTTTGAAGAGTATGACCGTGCTCTCCGCCACCAGCGGTTGCCCGTCCAGGGTCACTTTGCCCCTGACCGGATAGGTCTTGCCGACGCCGGAATCGTCACCGCAACCGAGCCCCACGAACAAAAAAAGTAAGCCGGCTGCCAATAGGGAGAGTCTCCGTGCTGCGCCTGAACAAACAGCCCACATGCGATGCTCCTTTGGCCGCGCCGGCCAATGGCCGGAAGTCAAGATAAACAACGGGTGACTGAGAGAGGTTAGCTAAGACACACGGTCGCCATTAGGAGAGCAGTCAGCCAAAGCCCTGACCGTGAACAGCGCGTGAAATGACGAAATGAGCCACGCTGTTGGGAAAAGATCGTTCAGTGCTACGCGGCATTGCGAACATGGCTCAGTCTCGTGGGAAACCGAAGGGTGCATCTTAGAAGTGGCGGCCTTGATCTGTCAAGCAAAAAAAAGGGCGAACCCGTTCGCCGACGCAGTCGAATCGGATCGCTCATGACCGTGTCTGTCACATCATCCGAGTTAAGCTTGGCTCATTTCGTCCCGTCGGCAACGTCTCGGCTGGTCGAAGCGAGTGTCTTAGGTGAAGGGGGTGCTCCGCTCCGCGCAGCGACCGAGCCATCGGCTTCGCCGCCCTCGACCACACTCCCGGCATGGATGCGGGATGCGGCACTCTGCGGACTCAGCGCCATGCCGGCCTGCTTCTGGCTGCCGAAGCGCATGAGGACATAGAAGAACACCGGCGTCAGAAAGATGCCGAACAGGGCGACGCCGATCATGCCGCTGAACACCGCCGTCCCCAGCGACTGGCGCATCTCCGCGCCGGCCCCGGTGGCCACCACCAGCGGATAGACGCCGCCGATAAACGCCACCGACGTCATGATGATCGGCCGGAAACGGACCTGGGAGGCGCCCCGCGCCGCCTCGTGCAGCCCTTCACCCTGCTGGTGCCGATCCTGGGCGAATTCGACGATCAGGATGGCGTTCTTGCAGGCCAGGGCGACCAGCACCAGGAAACCGATCTGCACGAAAATGTCCACCGGCATGCGGCCGATGGCCATGCCCGTGACCGCGGCCAACAGACACATGGGCACGACCAGGATGACCGCAAGCGGCAACCGCCAGCTCTCATACTTGGCCGCCAGCACCAGGTACACCAGCACGGTCCCCAGGGCGAAGATGAGCATGGCGA
>DASZFN010000384.1:0-10137 GCA_035939715.1 Gemmataceae bacterium
GGTCCTTTCCCGATACTCCGGCGGCGGGGTTCTTTATATGATTCGTGCAAAAGCGGCCATGATTTTGCACCGCCGGGGGACCTGCCGCGGCCCTTGTCCATGATGAGCGTCCGCCCGCGTTCTTTCGAGAGGTATTCTTCCGCGCTACAGGAACGAACCGCCTCCCGAAGCTTGCACTCATTTTGCTTTCATATTTCCTACCTGCCTGGTGCATAATCGACGCGGCGAAGCAGGATCGCTCAGCATGAGCCAGTGTCGGATGCTGCAGCGCGGTGCGCTCGGCAATTAATTTGTTTGCCACGATTTTTCTATCCGCTTGGTAGGTTTTAGCTTAAGCCGCGCGGTTCCTCACCGGCACACGCCTGGGCGTGTTGCTGGTACGCTCTTTGCTTTTCTTCGGCAGCGTTGGGGAAGAGTTGGTCCGCTAGGGAGTCCAACCATGAACTGGCTTACGCGATGGTTCAATGAACGTCCTGCCCTGGGCGAGCGGCCGCGCACCATGATTCCTGTCGTGGAAGAACTGGAGCCGCGCCGCGTGCTGTCCTCGCCGCAAACCTTTGCGGTCGCGTCCGGCATCCTTAACAGCCCGGAGAATTACGGCGACTTCATCATGCAGGAGTACTCCAATCTTCTGGGCCGCGCCCCCGACAACTCCGGCTTCAACTACTGGCTCGGACAGATGGAAAACGGCGTGACCCCCGAGGCGGTCGAATCCGGCATCGCCTCTTCGGCGGAATACATCCAGAACCACGGCAACGATCAAATCGCCTGGCTGGACGGCCTGTACCAGGACCTGCTCGGCCGCGCGCCCGACATCGACGGCATCAATCACTGGGTAGGCAATCTGGCCGGCGGTGACAGCGCTGCCGGCGTTGCCTATGAGATCTCGACCAGCGCCGAGCGCGAGATCAATATCATCAATCAAGACTACGCCCTGTTCCTTGGGCGCAGCCCGGATGCCGACGGCATCAACCACTGGCTAGGCCAGTTCCAGCAGGGCTGGAGCCGCGCCGATGTCGCTTCAGACATTGCCGCTTCCGATGAATTCTTTGCCAACAGCGGCAATGACCCGGGCCAGTTCATCGCCAATCTGTACCAGGACGTGCTCGGCCGTTCGCCTGGACAGGACGAGGTCGATTTCTGGTTAACCGTGTACTAAGCCCGTCGATTTGTCGCTGCAGGTGAGCATTCGGTTGGCGCGGCATACAAATTGCCCCCAGGTAGCGCAGTTGCCTGTTCTGATCGCCCAAGGAAGCTGCTCTCAGCATGCGCTACCTGGCTCTGCTCTGTGATTATGACGGTACGCTCGCAACCGATGGACAGGTAGACGATCCTACCGTTGCGGCGTTGGAGCGGTTGCTGGCCTCCGGACGCAAGCTGGTGCTGGTAACAGGCCGCGAGCTGCCTGAATTGCTGACCATTTTTCCGCATGCCGAGTTGTTCGAGCGCATCGTTGCCGAGAATGGGGCGCTGCTCTATCGGCCTGCCAGCCGAGAGGAAAAGGTGCTGGCCCCTGCGCCGCCCGAGCGCTTTGTGCAGGAGCTTCGCGCCAGGAAAGTATGGCCGTTTTCCGTCGGCCAGGTGATCGTGGCGAGCTGGCGGCCGCATGAAGTCACCATCCTGGAGGCCATCCGCGACCTGGGATTGGAGCTTCAGGTGATCTTCAACAAGGACGCGGTCATGGTGCTGCCGGCCGGCGTCAACAAGGCCACTGGCTTGAAGGCGGCGCTGAAGGAGATGGGGCTGTCGCCGCACAATACCGTCGGCATCGGCGACGCCGAAAATGACCATGCCTTTCTCAGTCTCTGCGAATGCTCGGCCGCGGTCGCGAACGCCCTGTCGGTGGTCAAGGAAGAGGTGGACATTGTCACGCGCGGCGAGCGCGGCGCAGGCGTCAGCGAACTGATCGACGAGCTGCAGGCCACAGACTTGCGCGCGCGCGATCAGACTCTGGCCCGGCACCACCTGCTGCTCGGCACGCGGGACAACGGCGCCGAGATGCGCATCAGTCCCTACGGCATGAACTTGCTGATTGCCGGCACCTCAGGCAGTGGCAAATCGACCGTGGCCACCGGTTTGCTGGAGCGGCTCGGCGAGCAAAAGTACCAGTTTTGTGTCATTGATCCCGAAGGCGATTACGAGAATTTTGCCGGGGCGACGACGCTGGGAAACGCCGAGCGCTCACCGACCATTGATGAAGTCCTTCAATTAATGAAGAACCCGCAGACCAGCGTGGTGGCCAACCTGGTGGGATTGCCGATTGTGGACCGGCCTTCGTTCCTGCTGACCCTGTTGCCGCGCCTAGAGGAGATGCGCGCCCGGACAGGACGACCGCATTGCCTGCTGCTCGATGAGACGCACCACCTGCTGCCCGCATCCTGGCAGCCGGGCGCGCTGGTGCTGCCGCACGGGCTCAGCGGTATGATCGGCATCACCGTTCACCCGAAGATGATTGCACCGGTTGCGTTGGCCTCGCTCAAGATCGTTATCGCGGTGGGTAAGGCCCCGCGGGAGACGCTCCGGGAGTATTGCACCGCCATCGGCCAGCGCTGTCCGGACGCGGCCGCGGGCGATCTGAAACCGGGCGAGGTGCTGGTCTGGGAAAGAGACAGTGCTACACCGCCCTTTCGTCTGCGCGTGGCGCCGTCGCGGACGGAGCGCCGCCGGCACAGCCGCAAATACGCCGAAGGCGAGTTGCCGCCCGAGCGCAGCTTTTATTTCCGTGGGCCGGCAGGCAAGCTCAACTTACGCGCCCAGAACCTGTTCCTGTTCCTGCAACTGGCCGCGGGTGTGGACGACGATACCTGGCTCTATCATCTCCGCAAGGGGGAATACGCGCACTGGTTCCGAGACGTGATCAAGGACGATGCGCTGGCCGACGAAACGGCGGCGATCGAAGCCAGGGCCGAGCTATCGCCGG
The DNA here is from genome assembly GCA_035939715.1 of Gemmataceae bacterium. Taxonomy (GTDB): domain Bacteria; phylum Planctomycetota; class Planctomycetia; order Gemmatales; family Gemmataceae; genus DASZFN01. The sequence continues at coordinate 2,921 of DASZFN010000384.1, forward strand.
CCGATAGCCGCGCGCGCATCAAGGAAGCGATTGAACACCGCTACACATTGCCCACCTCGACGCCCATGCCCATGCCGGGCACCGACGCCGCGTCGCGCCGCTTCTGATGGAACCGATCCCTGGCCGAAGAAAAGCAAAGCGGCCGCCCTCGCTGCACGAGAAGCGGCCGCTTTACCAAGTTCACGAGAGACCAGCCGGGAATCAACTCCCGCCCGGAGCCACGGCGCTGTCCACGGTGGTGAACGTCGCATTGGCGTTGCTGCCGAGCGTGGTGATGGCGCCGATGCAAACCACGATGATGAGGGCCAGCATGACGGCGTATTCAACGGCGGTCGGACCGTCTTCGGACTTCAGGAAGTTCAATACGAACGGACGGAGCTTGCGCATGTGTCGTGTCCTCTCCAAAGAAACAATGGGTATAGTTCCGGATGCCAGCGCGGCAGGGGCTTCAGGCTGGTGCTGCAAAGGTAGAGTAACTACCAGCAATCAAACCTAGATCAAAAGAAGGGGCAATGCAAAAAAGTTAATCGGGCAGAGGTGCAAAAAAAGGCTTCAGAAACCTGCGCGCGATTATGCTGTCAGAAGAACGGCGGTTCAGCCGACCTTTCCGGCGTTGTCGCCGTCCGTAACTCCCATGCCTTGAACGTAGCGCAGGTAGACGCTCGACACATCGGCGCGCTTGACAATGCCGATCACATTAGGGGCTGGCGCCTGATCGGTAACGGGCAGTGCCAGCAAGTCGCTCTCCACAAACAGTTCCAGGGCGCGATCCAGGCGATCGTCCGGCTTGAGCGGCGTGACCTCGCCGCGCATCAAGTCCGCGGCCACGACCAGGGATCGCAAATGGGGGGATTGCGCCGCCAGCAGCACCTCCTCCAGGGTCACCACGCCTACCAGATGTCCCTCGGCATCCGCTACCGGCAACGCGTGGTAGCTGGTGCCGCTGAGGAGCTCGACGACTTTTTCCAGTGGATCCCCCGGTTGCAGCAGCGGAACCTCGTGTTTCGGCGTCATGAACTGTTCCACGCGCAGGCCGGTCAAGACTTCCCGGACGTAATCGCCAAGGTGCGCGGGCGAGCGCGATCGACTTTCGACCTGCGAACTATAGATCGATTGCTCGTCGGAGAGAAGGAACGCGAGAATGCAGACCCATAAGGTCGGCAGCAGCAGGTTGTAGTTGCCGGTCATCTCGCTCACCATGACCAGCGTGGAGAAAGGCGTTTTGGCCGCGGCGGCAAAGAAACCCGCCATGCCCACAATCACGAAGGTCGCCGGCTGCGGCACCAGCGTCGGCCACAGCCAGTGCAGAAACGTTCCCAGGGCGCCGCCGCCGCAGCCGCCGATTACCATGGACGGACCGAATATGCCGCCGGAGCCGCCGCTGCCGATGGTCAGGCCGGTGGTCAGGATCTTCCCCAGGGCGATGGCCAGCAGAATCAGGGCGAAAGAAAGGCCCCGGTTTTCCGCGCTCATGGCGTTTTGCAGAGACCCGTAGCCAAACGACATGATCGCCAGGACCTGCTGGTTATGGCCAAACAACAGATACAGCCCGACTCCCAGCCAGCCACAAAGAAAGGCGCCGATGGCCGGCTTGATATGCGGCCGGATCGGCAGCCGATGAAACAGGTAGGTCAGGCCATAGAACGTCCGCGTGTACAGCATGGCCAGCACCACCAGAAACACCACCAGGCCCAAATACGGGAGCAAGTGCCAGGGATTATCGAAGGTGAGAGCGGCCGCCAGCTCAGGCGGCAATGAGAAGAGAGGCGACCAGCCGAACGCCAGGCCGAACGTGCAATAGGCCGTAATGCTCGACAGCGCCGCAGGGATGATGACCTCGGATTCGAATTCCGGCGAACGGTAAAGCACTTCGGCGGCGAATAGCGCCCCAGCCAGGGGCGCGCGGAAAATGGCCGCCACGCCGGCCCCCATCCCCGCAGCCATGAGAATGCGCCGCTCCGCCGGCCGCAGACGAAGGAGGTTCCCCAGAAAGGAACCGAAGCCGGCGCCGATTTGAGCGATCGGCCCCTCCCGGCCGCCGGAGCCTCCCGTGCCCAGGGTCAGGGCACTGGCGATAATCTTGACCAGCGGCACGCGCGGCCGGATCTGGCCGTGCTGGTAGTGATAGGCCGCGATGGCGGCGTCGGTGCCATGCCCCTCCGCTTCCGGCGCCAGCGTGTAAACCAGAAAACCGCTCAGCAGACCGCCCACGGTCGGCACCAGCAACAGCAGCCAGGGCCGCAACGGCGTATCCGTGTCCCCGAATAGGGGCGGTTCGCCGCCGGGAGTCGCGGGATGGTAGCCGGCCATGACGTCAAGCGCGTAGTGCGCAACGAACTGGCACGCCGTGAAGAAAATGATGGCCCCAATGCCGGCGACAACTCCGACGGCCAGAGAGAGCACCAGCAAGCGGACCTGCGGTTTCAGACGCTTGCGGCCTAATTCCCAGAATTCCGGGAACCAGGTTAACGGATGAGACGTAGCTGGCGACTGCCTGTCTTGGTGATCCACACGAAAGTCCATTCACTGAAACGGCCGAGACAACCATGCCCCGAGTCGGCCTCATGACTGTTCTAGGAAATCAGTAATGCAAGTGCACTACAGTGAGGGGGAGTGGCACTCCGCTTGCGCAGGATTCTGCGCGCCCGGTGGGCAAGCTCTTACCCAAAAAGGCGCTCGGCATTGGTTCAATTCGGCGTTGATTTACCGCAGCAGATCCCCATTTGCATCCGGAAGACGCGCGACGAAGCCTCAGGCGGAATGTCACCGGGTAAACGGTAGCTGCGGCATGACGATTGCTCTTATTACCCAACGTGAGTTAATACGCATGCTGTTCTAATGACAAACCCTCAACTGGAAAAGGAGATCGATCATGGCTGACAACAGCAGGACTGGTCCGGGGAACCCACGTGAAAACTTTGGCAGCAGGCAGGGTATGCCCCAAAGACTTGAAGGAACTCCGGGTATGTCGCCACGGCATGAGGGCATCTCAAGTACCGGCATCATGGAAACCGCCAAGGAGAAAGCCAAGGACCTGACCAGCGGCGCCGGCGACATCATGAGCGGCGCCAAGGACAAGGTCCAGGAATGGGCCTCGACGGCGGCGGACGCCGCCAGCGACGCCGCGGGCGTCGTCAAGGACAAGGCCCAGGAATACGCCGGCGTCGCCATGGACAAGGCTCAGGACTTTGGCCGCGAGGCCACGGACCTGGTGCGCCGCTACCCGATCCCGGCGCTGCTCATCGGCTTTGGTCTCGGCTTCCTGGCCGCCCGCTTGATCAGCCGAGCCTAGGTCCCGTGCCCGATTCCGCAGCATTTTGACCCGAAGCGCCAGCGAGGGCTCTTGGCTATGCTGCACTTTCCTGAGGAGGAAAACTATGAACTGGGATACCATCAAGGGCAACTGGAAGCAGGTGAAGGGCAAGGTCAAGGAGAAATGGGGCAAGCTCACCGACGATGACCTGACCACCATCGCCGGCAAGCGCGATCAGCTCGCGGGCAAGCTCCAGGAACGCTACGGCTATGCCAAGGACCAGGCCGAGAAGGAACTCGACGAGTTCTCCCGTTCCTTGCAGCCGTAAACGCTTCTCGTCTGAAATGTTTGGAGCGTGTCCCACTCACTTAGAGGCAAAATAGGGGATGAACAGTGAAGTGTGCTGCCAGACGAAACCCGTACTTCCCTGCCATCCCCTAAGGCTGACTTGGCTCTCCGCGAAGTATGCGGCGAGGCGTTCGGCTTCTTCAATCCAGATCGAGCTTGAAATCGCAAGCCTTTCGCGATCTGCTCGATTGATGCTCGTTGGCATCATCGCTATTGAGATCCTGTCTCCTTCTTAACTGGCTGCTAATAGCTCGCCAGTCGTGAAATGGGGCCGCAGTGACGTGTGCTGCCAGAACGAAATCACTTCAATCACTGCGACCCCGAGTTTGGCGCTGAGGGCATCCCGGGAGGTTCCCGCGGAACAGCCCCTTGGCAAGAGCTATTCGTGATGGCCCACATCAAAGGTCCATACATCCAGCGAATTGGTATTGTCGTCCACGGCCGCGAAACGGAGTTCATCGCCGAAGGTGGCAGCGGCAATTCCGAAGGCGCCGCCCTGGTTGGCGTCGATGGAGAACTGACTCACAAACTTACCGTTGCGCGTGAACTCAACCAGCTCGCTCGGCTGCTTCAGATCGCCATTGACCGCATCGCCGTTGGAGGCAATCAGGTCGCCGTTTGGCGCCAGGATCAAGGCGAGTGGCCCGTGCAGATGCGTGTCGTCCTTGAAGATCACTTTGCCGGTGCCTGCGTCGGTGTGCCTGTCCCCCGCATCCGGAATGGCGAATATTTCGTTGTCCTTCGTGGACGCGACAAACAACGTGTCGGTCCTGGCATCGTAGGCCAGGCCGGTCGGTCCGACCAGGAGAGCCGCCGGATCGGTGCCGGTGGCGTAGCCGGAGGCGATCCGCGTCTCGCTCTCGACGATGGGCTGGCCGCCCTCCGGGATGCGCAAATCAAGGCGCGTCACCGTGCCGCTCCTTACGTTGGAAACGAAGACCTGGGCCGTGTTGCCGCGATCGTTGATCGTCAGGTCCCAGGGGCTGTCGAGCAAGGCGCTGTCCGTCAGCGTTTCGACAACGTTGCCGCTGGAGTCCAAAATCGTCAGTGAGCCCTGGCCCAGCGTGGCGGGAGTACCATCGGCGGTCGGCACGCTGCCGACAATCACGAAGCCTTCCTTCAAGACTCCCAGGGCCGTCGTCAAGCCGAGGCCGGCTTGTCCCTGGAAAAAGACGGAATGTTCGCCGGTCGGGGCGATCCGGACGATCGTGGTGCCGGTCCCCTGGAGACCACCGCTGCTGACGCTGTTGTTGAAGTTGGAGACGAGGACGTCCCCTGCTTGGAGCGCGCCGCCGCCTTCAAAGCCCGTCGGCACAAAGGCAACGCCGTACGGGTTGGTATCGCCGTTGGGCGGCACCGTCGAGAAGGTTTGCTTGGCGGCGGCGGGCAGGTTGGGCAGGAGGGCAGCCCCGCGCTTGACAGTGGAGATGGCCTGCAGCGACCCGAGCAGACCGTCCGTGGCGCCGAAGATCGTTGCCGGCGCGTCCGTGAGGCCGGCCGTGAAGAACAGCGTGTTGGTGCTGCCGGCCGCGCCGCCGTTGCCGAAGCGAATGGCCCAGAGGTTTTCGATGGTGATCGGCTTCTCCGCGGCGTCGGTAAGCGTGCCTTCGAAGTTGGCATTGCCGTGGGACGGGTCGGACAGGTCGAAGGCGTTGATGTGTCCATCGCCGAAGTTGCCGACGAGCAGATTGCCGCCCAGGTCGCCAAAGCCCTGCGGGGCGATGGCCAGGCCCCACGGAGAGTTCAAATGGCCACCGCCCGTGATGGTCGTCTCCAGCGTGCCGTCGCGGCTGAACTCGGCGACAAAGCCGCCGCTCCCGGAATCGGCGCCGGTCGCCGGAGCGAACTGGGCGTAGCTGACGAAGATGTGGCCGTTAAGGTCCTGGACGTTGAAGGGGCGGAAGTCGGACGGGATCGCCGGATCCTGGAAGCTGCCCTTGTCAACCTGTGTGAAACTGCCGTTGAAGACATCGACGGTGCCCTTGCCCCAGTCGGCCGCGTAGAGCAGCGTGTTGCCGGCGCTGGCACTGGTATCAATCGCCAGGCCGGTGAAGATCGCGTTGGGGTCGTCAAGCGGCGCGATGACGGCGTTGGTCCCGGTCCCGTTCCAGCCGGAAATGGTGCCGTCGAGTGTATCGAACAGGAAGATGCTGCGGGCGGTGACGGGGCCTTTCTTCCCGACTGCCGTGACCTCGAAGTCGTTGGCGTTGGTGTCGGTGTTGAAGACGGTGCCGGTCGGCGTGGCGTGCGTGAACGGGCTGCCGGGAGCACTGGGAATGGCGACGACAAGTCCCGCCTTGACCCCCTGCCCGTTGTAAAGGGTCGAGAAACCGGTTTGGTTGTCCGATACCCAGAAGGGGCTGCCGCCGCTGGCGGTCAAACCCCAGGGGTTGATGAGCTGCGGGTCCGTGAACGCCGCCAGGCCGGGGATGTCGGACACCAGGTTGGTTTGCAGAAAGTCCGCCGACAGCAGCCGTCGGTCTTCTAGCTGTTCCACCAGCAAACGGCAGGGCCGCGGCCTCGGCGGCGTGGATTTTGCTTGAAAGGCTCTTCGTAGATTCTGGAACCAGCGACGCATCGTACACCTCCCGTGAGAGAAAAGCGTGGTGGTACTCCTCCCAGAAGGCAACGGATTTGCTCCGCAAAAGCGGGCGCCAAAAGCGGAAATTCATGACCTCCGGCTCTGCCTGGGAACCCACTGGCTTGGAGGCTGGCCTCACGAGGCGGAGCTTCTGGCACAGTGCGTTCCAGACAGAGAGCCTGGGAACGAGGTGCGCAGAGTTGAAGCCGAAGGCGGCAAAAGGTACACTTGGGTAGCATTGCCCACCTGGTCTATTTCCCTGATGACGTATGCTCTCGATCTTGGGTACCGGTTTTCGGCTCTGCGACGGCATCACCCGGCGCGAACTCCTGCGCGTGGGTGGGCTGGGCTTCACAGGCTTGATGTGGTCGGACTGGTTGCGGGCCCGTGCTGCAGCCGCCGCCCACGGCCAGCAGGGTAAAAGGACTGCGGCAGGGACGTTCGGTAAGGCCAAGGCCTGCATCCTGATCTTTAACTACGGCGGCCCTTCCCATCTCGATATCCTCGACCTGAAGCCGGATGCTCCAAGGGAAGTGCGCGGCGAATTCAAGCCGGCGGCTACCTGCGTGCCCGGCATCAGCATTACGGAACATCTGCCACGCCTGGCCAAACTGGCCCACCGATACGCGATTATCCGGTCGGTAAACCATCGCGATAACGATCATGCCATCGGCGCCTACCTGGCCCTGACCGGTTACTCCCACCCCAAGAATGCGATCCTGGGCATCGAACCACCGGCGAGCCCGCAAGATCTGCCGTCCGTGGGTTCCCTGGTGAGCAAGCTGCGGCCTGCGCACAGGCCGGTGTTTTCGTATGTCACGCTCGGAGACCTCCGCCACTTCGGCAACAATGACAGTCTTGGTCAGAATGCCGGCTGTCTTGGTCGCAGCTACGATGCATTCACGGTCCCGTTCGTGCGGCCGATGAATGGCAGCCTCGACATCGGCGGTGTCACGTCTGTGATGACGGACGTGGATAACCAGCAACTCGACAGCCGCCGGCACCTGCTGGCAGACATGAATCGCTGTGCCCCTG
>DASZFN010000385.1:0-2749 GCA_035939715.1 Gemmataceae bacterium
GTGGACCGCCTCGAAGCGGACGGTCTGGTAAAACGGACCGACGACCCAGCCGACCGGAGGGCTGTTCGCGCGGAAGTGACGGCGCTCGGACGGAAACGGCATGCCGCCGGGGCTCCCGTTGTCAACGCGGTGCTCCAGGACGTCGCCAAGAAGCTTTCCGCAGTTGATCCCCTGGTGCTGAAACGCGCGCTGGACGCCGTGCAGTGATTTTTTTAACCACAGTGGTTCATGTATGCATAATACAGCCATGCATCACGATCCGCAGAGGAGGTCGAACCATGTCGAGATTAGAAGGCAAAGTGGCTCTGGTAACCGGGGCATCCAAGGGCATCGGGGCGGGGATCGCCAAGGGCTTGGCCGCGGCCGGGGCGTCGGTCGCGGTGAATTACGCCTCCGACCGGAGCAGCGCGGCAGCGGTGGTCGCGGCGATCACAGCCGCTGGCGGCCGGGCAATCGTGGCGCCTAGCGACGTTTCCAAGTCAGCCGACGTGGCGCGGCTGTTCGTCGAGACCAAGGCGGCCTACGGCGCGCTGGACGTGCTCGTCAACAATGCCGCAGTCTACAAGCTCGGGCCACTCGAGGCGACGACTGAGGAAGAATTCCACCGGGAGTTCAACACGAACGTGCTCGGTCCTCTTCTGATGATCCGTGAGGCCGTCCAGTATTTCGGGCCGCGGGGTGGCAGCATCATCAACATCGGCTCGATGGCGTCCCAATTGACCCCGCCCAACCTGTCGATCTACACGGCAACCAAGAGTGCCCTCGATGCAATCACACGGGTGCTCGCCAAGGAGTTGGGGCCGAGACAGATTCGCGCGAATTCCATCAACCCTGGGGCAACGGCAACCGAAGGCGCGCGCGCGGCCGGCGTGATCGGAGTCGGCAGTGATTTCGAGAAACAGATGATTGCCAGGACGCCCCTCGGCCGCATCGGCCAGCCCTCGGACATCGCGCCGCTCGCGGTGTTCCTGGCCTCCGACGAGTCCGCTTGGCTGACGGGGGAGATAATTTTGGCCTCTGGCGGCCAGCGTTAGTTTTTTTCACCCAGGCGTTCATATGTGAATCGCACGCCCTTTTTCCTCTCGCGTTTGGGCTTTGCGCCGCGTTTGTCGCGAATGAGCTGGTTCGTTCGGCCACGCCTCGCACCTTCACCGAGTTCCTACTGGAAGGAGAGTCTGTCATGTGTGCACCATCGGTAATCCAGACGGCACTGGCCGGCCTGAGCCGGCGTGAACTGCTCCAGATCTCGGCCGGTTTGGCGGCCGGGATGGCCTTGGCTCCGCCTGCCCTGAAGGCCGCCGATGAACCCGCAGTCCGTTCCATCGGCCTGAGCAAGGTCTTGGACCTAACGCACACCCTCTCCCCCAAATTCCCGATCATCCCCATCCCCGGCCTGACGTTCCCGATCAAGATCACCGCGATCGCCACCCTGGAGAAGTTCGGCGTGTACGTCAACAAGTGGGAACTCATGGACCACAACGGCACGCACATCGACGCGCCTTGCCACTTCATCGCCAAGACCCAGACCGTGGAACAACTTCCCGTGCGCAACCTGATCGTCCCGGCTGCGGTCATCGACATCAGCGGGCGCGCCAAGAGGGACGCGGACACTGCCGTGACCATCGCTGACGTCAAGGCGTGGGAGAAGAAGCATGGTCGCCCTGCCCAAGGGTAGCGCCGTGTTCATGTATTCGGGCTGGGACGTGAAGGTCGGCGACCCCCAAACCTATCTGGGTACCGATAAGTCGAACACGCTCCACTTTCCGGGCTTCGCCGAGGAGACCTGCCAGTTCCTGGTCGCGGAGCGCGACATTGCCGGCATCGGCGTCGACACCATCTCGTTGGACATCGGGCCGAGCAAGGAGTTCAAGGCCCACAAGGCGCTGCTCCGCGGCAACAAATGGGGTGTCGAATGCGTGGCGAATCTCAGCCAGATTCCGCCTTCGGGGGCCACGGTCTTCGTTGGCGCCACGAAGGTCGAGGGCAGTTCCGGTGGCCCAGCCCGGCTGATCGCCTGCTGGGCCTAACCCGGCACTGGAGTAGAGCGGGCTGGCAGGGCTGTTTTCCGAGGCATCACGGTCGCTCGGAGATAGAGGGACAATATAATGGCGGATTCCGCTGGCGACACGAATCGAGGAATTGACTCCTTAGCCAGTTCTTGAGAAATTTCGTTACGCGTGTCGATTTCGTCTTGGTCCGTTCGACCATAGAGAGAATCGCCGTCCCGGAACAGCGGCTGCGGGCGCAGCCGGCCGGGTCGGCAGCCAACTGAAGACGGGATAATCGTCATGGCACTTTTCCTTCGGGCGCTGTTGGCAAGCGTCGCCCTTTTAAACCTGGTACCGTCGGCGTGGGCTCAGGAACCGCCGAAGCCGGGAAAGCAACATGACCATTTAAAGCGCCTGGTGGGCAGCGAAGCGCCCGCGTATGAAGCTTATGCACTCCGTTTCGCCACAGCTCCGGGTTGTCCGCTCGCCAACCTGGTGCAGGGGGCCGACCCGAAGCGGACGATCGACCTCGCGATGACCTTTTGGGTGCTGAAAGGCCCCGGCGGTCGGACAGTCCTGGTCGATGCGGGCTTCTATCGGCAGGAGGTTCTCAAGAGCTACGGCGTCGCCGATTTCACGCGGCCGGATAAGGCTCTCGAGCGCCTGGGAATCAAGCCCGACGAGGTCACGGACGTCATCCTCACGCACATGCACTCGGACCACGTCGATGGTGCCGACTTGTTTCCGAAGGCGCAGATCTG
>DASZFN010000386.1:0-2163 GCA_035939715.1 Gemmataceae bacterium
CGTCGGAGGGAAGCGTGATCTTGAACGGCACGACCAGCCGGCCCTTGGCGATATCCTCCTGGACATAGGAGGTCCGGCCCATGGCTATTCCAATGCCGTCGATGGCGGCCTGGACCGTCATCAGGATCAGGTCGAAGCTCAGTCCCGGTTGTTTCGAGATGTTCGAAGCCAGGCCTGCGGCAGTGAGCCAGAGACGCCAGTCGTCGTCATAGCCTCCGCTGGAATGCAGTAGCGTGTGGTTTGCAAGATCTTCCGGGCAACGCAGCGCCTTGTCGCCGTTGAGCAGCGCCGGGCTGCAGACGGGAAACAGCTCGTCGGCCATCAGCCAGTCGGCACGCACGCCGGGCCAGTTGCCGCGGCCGTAGCGGATTGCGGCATCGACGTCGTCGCGCCGGAAATCGACCAGGCTGGTTGACGTGGTGATACGGACATCGATGCCAGGGTGGGTTTGCTGAAAGTTGGAAAGCCTCGGCAGCAGCCACTTGGCGGCCAGCGACGCCAGCGTCGAGACCGTAAGCACGTGGTCGTTGTCCTTTCGCTTCAGGCGGTCGGTGGCAAGCCGCAGGTCGTTGAAGGCGGCACGGATGCCGGGAAGATATTCCCTGGCTTCGGCTGTCAGGGTCAGGCTGCGGTTTTGCCGAACGAACAGCCTAACCCCCAGTTCCTCCTCAAGCCGACGGATCTGATGGCTGATCGCGGTCTGGGTGACATTCAGCTCGGTGGCGGCATTGGTAAAACTCAGATGGCGCGCGGCGGCTTCAAACGCACGCAAGCCATTGAGCGAGGGTAAGCGGGAGGTCATCGGCACCACTAAATGAGTTACCGCTACATGAGTTTATGTCATCTGACGCCGCAGACAATGTCGTTTGTCAAATTCGCAAATAACCCAGATATTTCGGGCTGTAGATTATCTTCAGGAGGCCAAAATGTCCACCTGTACATTCCAAAAGATGAACAATAATCATGAATTAACGTTCCTGGAAGGGTTGGGGCAGAGATTGCACCTGTGGGGCGACCGTTGGCGGCAGCGCCGCGAGCTGAGCCATTGGACCGAGCGCGATCTGCACGATGTCGGCCTTTCCTGGAGCGACGTGGTCCGTGAGGTCGAGAAGCCATTTTGGCGGGCTTGAACGCTGCCAATGCCGGCGCCGCCTTTTGAAGGGGCGCCGGCGGCTTGAAGACGGGAGGTGGCAATGACTGGATTTCGGCTTGATGACCTGCGGCAGCACACGGACACCGTGCGCCTTCGCAACGGCAAGACGCTGACGGTTCGTTTTGTCGAGCCAGGGGATGCTTCTGCTTTACAGGGTTACTTCCGCTTGTTGTCGGTGCGCTCCCGCTACAACCGTTTCCTGGGCGCGATGAGCGAACTGCCCGAGAGCGAGCTCGATCATTTTGTCCATGTCGGCGAACGCGACCGGTTCAGCGTCATCGCGGTGATGACGATCGACGGTATCGAGAGCATCGCAGGCGAGGCTCGCTACGGCTTCGAGGCCGACACGGCGAGCCTGGAGTTTGGCATATCGATCGACGATCGCTGGCAGGGCCAGGGTATCGGATCGGCGTTGCTTCGCAACCTGGAATGCCGGGCGGCCGCGTTGGGGGCAACGCGCATGTTTGGCGATACGTTGCGCTCAAACGACGTGATGATGGGCGTTGCGCGCAAATCCGGCTTTGCTTTCACGCGCCATCCTGACGACTGGAAGCTGGTGCGCTTCGAGAAGCATCTCGATGCGGCACCGCAGGAAATCCCCTGCGCGAGCTGGCGGCTGGCTGCGCAGCAGAGTGCGGTGCAGGCGGTGGCTTGAAAGTTCAGCGCGTCATTGCGGGGAGCGTGAGCGACCAAGCAATCCGATGCTGTCTTTCTGCGGCGCCATGGATTGCTTCGCTTCGCTCGCAATGACCGGAAGAAGCGGGGCTGGACCTCGTCATTGCGACGGGGAGATGCGGCCGGGCTTCGTCATTGGCTCCGTCATTGCGAGGAACGCGAGCGACGAAGCAATCCATCTGCCACCTTGTTCGGTCTCGCCGTGGATTGCGTCGCTGTCGCTCGCGATGACGACGCGTCGCGCCTCGTCAAAACTTCTCCACCCAGGGCCGCAATTCCACCTCCCAGCTCCAGGCGCTACGTGGCTGCTGCAACACGTTCCAGTAGCTCAGCGC
>DASZFN010000387.1:0-6064 GCA_035939715.1 Gemmataceae bacterium
CCCGAAGCGCCAGCGAGGCCCTCGCTGGCGCTTCGGGCTGGTGCAGCACGTTCGCACACGGTCATGCACGATAGTCCATTTACGGCTTCGACTCATCGTTGCCTCGATGCCAGGAAGGAAGTCTCTTCTTTCTTGAGATTCGGCTTGAGGGCCTCGCTCGCCGGCAGAGCCGGTTGACTTTGCAGCCGGGCCAAGCCGGGAACCTGGGCCAGCCGATCGCGCAGCCATTGCCACTCTTCCGGCGTGAGATAGCCCAGGCAGCAAATGCAGATGGCCGGGCCGAACAGCGGCAAGGCGTACATGAAGGCCAGACCGAGCCAGCCCACGAACGCGCCGCCCAGCAGGAGCCAGCGCCAGCGCGGCCGCCAGGCGAAGGTTGGGAAGGCGACCTGCCAGGCCAGAGTGGCATAGGCGCCCAGGCTCAGAAAGGTCAGATAAACGAAAGGATTGCTGATGCCGTCGCGCGCGTGCTCGAACGTGGTTTTGAAGGGCGGATGCAGGGGATACCAGAAGGCTGCCCCGGACCACCACTCGCCGAACTGCAGCTTGTGCAAGCCGCTGACCACCATCACAATGGCAAAGTTTACTTGCACGAGCCGGACGGCTACGTTGGCCGCCACACTACCCTGCGGCTCGGCCTCCCTTGACTTGCGAAACAGCCAGGTGTCTGTACCAAGGATGCGCGTAACCCAGGATTGTCCGCCACCCCACTGGCCGAGCAAGAGATAGCCGATCATCAAGTAGAAAGCGAGCAGGACAAGTAGAGAGTCGGCATCGTACAGAGTGACGGGGTTGGCCGTGAACGACACCACGATGATCCAACTCAGCACGGCGGTCACGCGCGTGCAGAGCCCGAGCGTGAAGAGCAGCAGCACGGCCAGGGCGCCCCAGTACATTAAATTGAGCAGCGTCGCGTTCGAGCCGGCCATGAATAGGATCGACCAGTTGATGGGCTGCGGCGGGCCGCCGGGCAGGTTGTCGGCGTCATAATACGCTTGCCGGTCGAACCAGCCTTGCAAGCCGTACAGCCCGTCAATGCGTCCGGCCAAGGGCAGCAGCCAAAAGATAAACAGTATTCCCGAGAGCACGCGCAGGGCGTGCAGGCCGATGGGGTCGGCTGGCGTAAACCAGAAGCGCATCCAGGCCTGGAGCGGACCCACGGCCGGCGCCGCCGCCTGCGCGTTCCTGCCGGTTGTAGTCGCGGAGCGGTACTTACTCAACTTTCATTTCTCCAAAGGTAGCGACCATCTCTTCCGTGTCGGATTCATCGATCAGCAAAACCGCGGAGAGCAAAGGTTCTTTCGTGTGCCGGATAATCTCGGCGGAGGCGGCGCCGTGCACGCGGCAAAGATAACGGGCATAAGAGCGCGCCAGGAGCCGCGACCATTCGCTGGGCCGAGAGACCGGGTGATCCCGCGGGATGAGGTGTTCGGGGATAGTGCGCAAACGGAGCACCTTTCCCGGGCCCAATTCCCAGATTTCAGCCGACGGGGCGCCTTGCTTGGGAGCGCCGACTTCTTCCCCCTGGGGCGGCGGCACCGGGATGTCGTCCCACAGTCCATGTGCGAGTAGCAATTGCCGCTGCCGCACCCAGAGATTCGCGCTCGGGTCAGGGAACCTCAGCTTCTTGAGCACGTGGCCGCTCGCGTCCTTCAATTCGGCCTCGAAGTAGACATCGCCTTGCTCGGGTTGATTGCTCACGAAATGGTAATGCCCGATCCGAAGCGGACGCAGATAAAGATTGGCTGCCTGATCGAGTTCCCTCGCGAACTGCGGTCCTGTGGCCGGACTATTGCCGAAACGTGTCACCCAGGGACCGCTCTCGGCGGCGAGCACGTGTGCCCCAATAGCGAGCAAATGAGCCAGAATGGCCAGGCTGGCAAGCACGGCTAACCAGCGCGGCAAGGGGACCGTTTGAATCTGCCTCGAGGACATGGGCAACTCCGCGGAAATGAGTCAGCTTCCTCGTTCCCAGGCTCTGCCTGGGAACGCACTGCCCGCGAGGCTCTGCCTCGCCAACTGGAGGTAGAACTTCAGGAGCGCGATGCTATCTTACGAGATTGACGCGGCTATGGAGAGACGAAAATGACGGCAAAGGGGGCAAATTACAGGCGAAGAAAGCGATTGTGCTGAGTGTTCACAACATTCGTGAATTGCCAGCGCTTAAAAACTACTTGTAACATCCAAGAAGATGCCGGCACCCTCGTCGGTTGCCGGCATCTTCTCGGTTTGCGCGACCGCGGTCAAAGAAGGCATGCGCGCACCAGGCCGCCGCTGCATTCGGCGCATGGTCACTTGCTTGCGACCGTGGTCGCCGGGAAATCAAATGAGACATTGCTCTCCTCGCCGGCCCGGACCTGCACCTGCTTGGAGGTGCTGACGGTCTGGCCGTCGCGGTTGATCTCCCCGGTAAGGGTATAGAAGAACGTCTTGTCGCGGGGCAGTTCGGGCGACACAAACACACGCGTCGCCGAGATCGAGGAAGTCGGCACACCGTCCACCATCAGGCGAGCGTTTGCAGGCAGGCTAACCCGGATGGTTGCGGGCGCCGGCAAGCTGGTCTCTTCCTCGGTGCCCTTCTTTGGAGGCGGCGATCCTGGTTTCGGCGCAGGCACGGTTTCCGGACGACGACCTCCCGGTGCGCCTGGAGCGCCACGATCATAAGACGGAGCGCCCATGTAAGGCGAGCCGTAGCCGCCGGAATACCCGCCCGAGCAGCCGTAGGAGCCATAGCCACCGCTGCAATAGCCTCCGCCATGGCAGTAGCCGCCGCCACCATTACAGCGGCCGCCGCCGTGGCAGCGGTGCCCGCGCCGTCTGCCGCCGTGACACCCGGACTCATAGCCCCCGGAGCAGCTGGCGTAGCCGCCGTTGCAGCTGCTATGACAGCCATGGCGGCCGAACGATACGGCATCCGTACCTGAAGTCATCGCCATCATCAAGACAACACTATACATCCGTCATCCTCCTGTAAAAGAAACTTCGATTTGCCAGAAACGAAATGACCCTTGCCTGATGCCATGCTTTCAGATTGGGGGGAGATTAAGCAAAATACGTACCGCTCATGAAATGGAGAAGATTTGTCGATTACGACAACCTGGCTGCACCGCGCGTTCTTCTTCAAGTCGCGTGGCGACAAGCAGTTTTGACTTTCCGGCGCAGTATTATCCATCTGGAAACAGCTTTCTCTGGAGATGGGATTGAGAGAAGTTCAGCCACTGATGTGTAATGAGAAGCGCTCAGTTGAGCAGCCCAGTGACACTATACTGTCACCAGGCCGAGACCCAGCACCTGCTGACAGCGCTCTGTCATAAGGCTGACGGCTGTCGCCCAGAAACAGCGAGGGCCGCCAAGCTCGGCTTCAGCTGAGCAAGGCGGCCTCAATATTCTTGGCATCCTATGGCGGGATTGCTTAATAGGGCAGGTAAGTCGAATAGAAGTAGCCCGGCGTGTAATAGTAAGTCGAGTAACCCGGATACCGGTACATGACGCGTGCCCGAGCAGGCGAGACCACCAGCGTGCTGGTGCCGTAACCCGGGTACGAGTAGGTGCTGGTGTAGCTCGGGTTAACGTAGTAGCTGTTGTAGCCCCAGTTGTTGTAATATGTGCCTACGTACGGGTTCGTGTAGACAAAGGCCTGACCGAACCTCGGACCGGCCTGTGCCCGTGCGGGGGCTGCCATCGTAAAACCGAGCACCGCGACGCCCAGGACCAACGAGAGGATCAGTTTTCGCATGGCTATCTCCTTTTTTTTCTCTGCCAACCTTGCTTCCCGCGTTTGCGGCCATTATAGCTTTCGCATTCGCGCTTTCCAGCAAAGCAAATTCGGGGCCGATCAGCGATTTTTTGTTGCAAGAGCAGTTAACTCCTTATAAAAACATAGCTTATGCGGGCAAGATTTTTTCGGCTATAGTCGGCCAGTGTGCCGAATTGGCACGCCAAAAACTCAGCCTGTCCAATTTCGCATCCTGAGGGCCGGATCCCGCTCATTTATTGATCATCGGCATCCCGCTGCTCGTTGCCGTCGCGGTGCTCTCGATCGTTTTCCCGATCGTGGCGGCGATCAAGGCCAGCAACGGCGAAGTGTGGAAGTATCCATTGACGATCCGCTTTTTCAATTAGGCGCGGGCTCGGTTCGAGGCCGGAAATCTCCCGGCAAATGTAAGGGGCGCCGGTGAATTAAACCGGCGCCCCTTTTTCTTTGCCTGGCTGTCTCTGTCCGTTAGAACGAGAATAGGCCGTCAATCGCAAGGGTCAACTGGGACTTGTCGCGGCCGTTGCGAAACACTTTGTCATCGGCGAAGTCGCCGCGGACTTCAGGTCGGATGCGCAGGCTCTTGCACGGGTGGTAGTCGGCGCCCAGCGTCACCTCGGAATAGTCCGTGGCAAAGCCGGTGCGCGTGCCGTGGTTGTCCAGGAACCACTCGGCCCGGCCATTGATGTCCCACTTGCAGTTGAGGTGATAGATCAAGATGTCATACAGACTGTACCACTGGCCGCCGTGCGGGGCATTGGGCACTTCCGTGGCCCAGCCGTCGTCCGACTGAATGATCGTCTCCAGATATTTATTGAACTTGTGTTGAATGCGTAACTCGAAAGTATAGTCCTCCTCCTGACGGCTGGTGAACTGGGGAGCGGCGAAGATCGCGTAGTGGCCGATGTACGTGGAGGCGCTGACCAGGGTGTTCTTCTGTTCGTCGAGCCAGTAATTGACCTGGCCGATGAAGCAGGGGCTGTCGCCGCGCTGCGTGAAGAAGGTGTTGGCGCCCAGGGTGATGCCGCCGATCACGTCGAGCTGCTTGTTGGCGTGGAGGGTGGCCAGCGCGCCGGTGAACGCGCCATCTTCCGCGTAGAACCACTGGTAATCGTTCGAGTAGAACGGCCGGTACGGCGCCAGGGCCGATTCGTAGCCGATGATCGTGCCCATGCGGCCGACCCGGAGATCCACGCCGCCTTCAGTCAGGACGGGCAGGTGGGCGGAGAGGTACAACTGGCGGAAGTCGGCGCCGAAGCGGGGGTTGGTCGTGGTGAAACCGCCTTCGGGAAGGAGCAAGGCGGCGTCCGCACCGGCGTAGAAGGTCGCGTTGAAGCCCCACGACAATTCCTTGGCATCGAGCGGCTTCTCCAGGACAAGGGCCAATTCATTGAGCAGGAACTCGTTGCCGAAGCGGTTCTCGCGCGTCTCGACGGTGAGCGGGCCGGGGCCGGTCGAGGCATAGGTGTAGCCGGCGTCGATCCAGCCGAACAGGCGGAGGCCGGTCTTGCATTCGTCATGCCCCTCGCCAAAGATGAAATGTTGCAGCAGCTTGACGTCTTCGGGCAGCGTGGGCCCCAGTTTTTCATCCGCCGGAGCCGCGGCTGCTTCCGAAGCCGGGGCGTTCATCTCGAGCAACGGCTTGGGCGCCGGCGCTTGATCCTGGTAGACAACCGTCTTGCCGGGCAGCACCAGGTCCTGCGGCGGCGTGGTGAAGACGATCTTGCTGGGAATTGTGGCCGCGTCTTTGGTATCCGCGCTGATCACGCGCACCGAAAGCGTCGGCTGGTAGGTTGCTGGGTTTTGCGCCTGGACCGATGCAGTCCCGCTGAGGAGCGCTGCCAAGCCCATGGCGCACCATTTTCTTCTAAGCATGTTCCCTGTTCTCCTTAACGGTGGTGTGCGGGCGGGTTTCGTGCAATCGCCGGGGGAGGTTTCGAGCATCCTGCTCAAGACGGCGCATTGACTTCGAGAAAGTAATCGGCAACGGGTCGCACGGTCTTCAAGCAACCTGCCGAGTTTCGCGATGCTGGGGAACAGAAACAGGAGAATGAAGGTGGTAATTCTGCAAAGGTTGCCTAATCTAAGCGAACGCCTTGCCGCATGGCTTCTTAGGAATGATGCGCGCACGCCAAGATTTCGGTCCGGGCAAAGTTTCCTGCCGCGGGTCAGGGATTCTGGTCCTGACCGGAGAATTCGGTCAGGATCAGAATCCTGACCAGCGCCGACTCGTGCAAGTTTCTTCGCCCGCGGCGTTCTCCTGTCGATGGCCCGGAACATCCCCTCCCAGCGCGAACCTGCAGTGGCCAT
>DASZFN010000388.1:0-7993 GCA_035939715.1 Gemmataceae bacterium
GGTGACTGAAACCAAGAACAAGTTCCCCGGCTTGCCGGTGGGAGCGCGGGCGGTGCAGATTGCTGACGGCACCGTTTCCAATTACTTCCTGAGCACCTTCGGCCGGGCCACGCGGGAAACCGTGTGTTCCTGCGAGGTGAAACTGGAACCGACGTTATCGCAATCGTTGCACCTGATGAACGGCGACACCACTACGCAAAAGATTGCCGCGGGCGATCTCATCGGCAAGCGCCTGGCCGCGAAGAAGATCCCTGCGGAAATCATCGAAGAATTGGCCATCCGCTGCCTGAGCCGGAGGCCGCTGCCGGAGGAAAAAGCCAAGCTGGAGGCGGCATTGGCTGCCGAGCCGGACAAAAAGAAGGGGCTGGAGGACGTCTTCTGGGCGCTGCTGAACTCGCGCGAGTTCATGTTCAATCATTAAAATGACCGTGCAGACTCTTGCAACCCGCAGCGCAAGCAAGGGGCTTTCAACTTGGACACTCGGAAACAGAAATGATGATTTACGCCAGGTTGCGTTGGTACATGCCATTTTGGATCCTCAGCGCGCTTACGCTCTTTGTCGCCATGAAGCCGGCCGACGCCGGCGCCGCCGATCCGAAGAAGAGCGCCAAGATCACTTACGAAGAGCACGTCCTGCCCATCCTGCGCGACAAGTGCATCGGCTGCCACAATCCGGACAAGAGTCGCAGCGGGCTGGTCGTGAGCACGTACGCCGGCATCATGGCCGGCGGCAGCTCGGGCGCGGTCATCAAGCCGGGCGATCCGGATGCCAGCCGGTTGTTGCTGCTCGTGTCCCACAAGCAAGAGCCCTTCATGCCGCCGAAGTCGGCCATGATTCCCGCGGAGAATGTCGAGACCATTCGCCAGTGGATTCTCGGCGGCGCTCTGGAGAACAGCGGCAGCAAGGCCAAGATCGCCAACAAGCCGAAGTTCGAGATTGCCCTGTCGTCAATCAACAAGGGTAAGCCGGAAGGCCCGCCGCCCATGCCGTCGATGCGGCTCAGCCTCGAGCCGGTCGTACACACTTCGCATGGCAACGCGGTCACAGCACTGGCAAGCAGTCCATGGGCGCCGCTGGTGGCCGTGGCGGGCCAGAAGCAAGTGTTGCTTTATCACTCCGACACGCTGGAGTTGTTGGGCGTGCTGCCCTTTCCGGAAGGGGTTCCTTACGTTCTGAAATTCAGCCGCAACGGCAGCCTGCTGCTTGCCGGCGGCGGCCGCGGCGCCAAATCGGGGCGGGCGGTCGTCTGGAGCGTGCAGACCGGCGAGCGCGTCTTTGAAGTCGGCGACGAGAGCGACGCCGTGCTCGCCGCCGACATCAGCGCCGACCAGACGCAAATCGCCCTCGGCGGGCCGGGTAAGGTCGTGCGCATTTACTCCACCAAGGACGGCCAGCTCCTGCGCGAGATCAAAAAGCACACCGACTGGATCTATTCGCTGGAATACAGTCCCGACGGCGTTCTTCTGGCAAGCGGCGACCGCAGCGCCGGCCTCTATATCTGGGAAGCGTTCACGGGCCGTGAGTATTTCTCGCTGCGTGGCCACACGGCGGCAATTACCGACGTAAGCTGGCGGGCGGATGCCAACGTGCTGGCGTCGGCCAGCGAGGACACGACCATCCGTCTCTGGGAGATGGAAAACGGCACGCAGATCAAGGCCTGGGGCGGGCACGGCGGTGGGGTGGAATCGCTCAAATTCGCGCGCGACGGCCGGATCGCTTCTTGCGGCCGCGACCTCGTGGCCAGAGTATGGGATCAGAACGGCGCGCAACAGCGCATTTTTGAAGCTTTCCCCGATGTCGCGCTCCGGACCACCTTCACGCACGATGGCAACCGCGTCGTCGCCGGCGACTGGACGGGGCTCATTCGCGTGTGGAATACAGCTGACAGTAAGCAGGTCGGGCTGCTCGCCGCCAATCCGCCGACCGTGGCCGAGCAACTGGAACTAGCAACCAAGGAACTGGCTACCCTCGAGGCGGCACAGAACAAACTTGCTGCTACAGCGGCCGCCTCGCGCGATGCTGCCCAGAAGGCAGCGAACGAATTGACTATGGCCCAGAAGGCTCTCGCCGACAATGCGAACGCGACCAAGACCGCGACGGAAGCGGTGAACAAGGCCAAGGACGCTGCGGCGAAGGCCGTCAACGCGATCCCGCTGGCGCAAGCTCAGGTGGCTGCCAAAGAGGTCACTGCCAAGGCAATGGCCGAAGCGGCGGCCAAAGTGAAGGAGGCGGCTGCCAAGGCCAAGGACAACAAGGCCCTGGCTGACGAAGCGACCAAGGCCCAGGAGCTGGCGAACAAGGCGGCTGCGGATTTGGCGGCTGCTCAAAAGAACGTCGCGGATTCGGGCGTAGCGGCCAAGACGGCGTCCGATGATGTGATCAAGGCCCAGCAAACGCTCACGGCATTGACCTCGACCGTCGCCGCCTTGCCGAAACAGATCGAGGCCCGAGCCGCTGCCGCCAAGTCCGCCGCCGCCAAGGCAGCCACCGACAAAGCAGCCGCCGACCAGGGTGCGGCCGCCCTGGGCGCTGCCCGGGCCCGCGTAGACAAACTCCGGGCGGCACTGCAAGCGGCGCCTGCGGTCGCCCGCAAATAACCGTCAAGCTAAACTTCAAGCCCCGTGCAACACATTCAGCATGCCCTTCCCAGCCAAGGGGAAAGGCGATAATTTCAAGATAGCTTCTCACCGCTCGCTTAACCCACGGCACAAGTTATGCGCTGGCCGCACGCGGAATATATTCTTAAAGGTGTCTTTCTCGGCCTGCTGCTCTTTGCTGGCCTGCACGAGGCAGACTGGCGATCGCTCGGTCTGGTCGCTCTATGCACGGTCGCGGGTTTCGCACTCTTCTTGTCGATCGGGGCCTACCGCAGGGTGCGCGAAGGGTACCGAGTAAGAGCACGAGTATTTTCCTTCATCCTGTTCCTCATCCTGGAAAGTCCGGCGCTTGTTTATCTGGGAATCCTGACCGGCATGGTGGCCGGGGCGGTCACGGTATGCAGGTCCATAACGGACGCTCAATATCTCTTCTTGTCCGCGGCGGGTGGGGCCCTGTTGGGCTTTGTCTTTTGGCTGCTGCACTCGGTTCGCCAGCGGTGGTACCGCATGGCTCTGAGTTTGCTCCTTGGCGCCGCGGTTGTGGCAGGGGTATTGCTCTGCCTGGGCAAGCTGGGCGAGTTCGCCGGTCGGCTCAGCGTTACGGATCCGGCGGACCCGACGATCTTCGGCGCCCAGTTGCTCCTTGGCATACCGCTCTTTTATCTGCTGACCTTTGCCGGCCGGGCGGAAGAGACGGAGGTCGAAATCGGCGTCCTGTGCGCGGCCATGGCGCTCGGCGCGGCCATGCTGACCAGGACCGGCTCCGGGAGCCAGTCGTTGGGGTTCATCATTCCGCTCATGCTTTATGTTTGGTACACGACGCAGGTCCTTCCGAGGCTGCGCGTTTTTAAACATTCCTTGCGCGGATTCAGTTTTGCGCAAATTGGCCGGCACCGCCAGGCCATTCAATCCTTTCGCCGTGCCCTGCAATTCGACGCCGGCAACACCCTGGCGCGGGAGGGACTTTGGAGCGTTCACCGCGCGCTAGACTTGAATAAGCTGGCAAGCGATCCGGAAACAATGGCCGTGGTCGATCTCGACATGTGCCTGGAGCGAGCCCGCGCACTCCTGATGCAGAGCGGGCCGGCGGCGGAGAAAGTGCAAGAGGCTCAGCGGCTGCTCAACCTGGTACTCAAGCAGCGCCCGGAAACGCGCGCCACGGTGTATTACTGGCGGGCGGTGGGCTACACGCATGCCCGCCTCTATGACGAGGCCGCCGCCGAGCTGCGCGGCGTACTGGACCCGAGCACCTACTTGCCGAACGATGAAGCGCGGCGAGAGATCCTGTTGTCCGCCTGGCAACTGGCGCTGCAGTCCAAGCCGGAACTGGCTCAGCGCGCGGGCAATCCCGAGCTGGCCATCCCGGGCCGGCGCATGGAAGCCATTGCCGCAGTGGAGCGTCAACTGGCCGGCAATCCGGACGATCAAGAGACCTGGGGCTTGAAGCGCATGCTTTACCAGGACCTCACAGAGGCGGAATACAACGCCGGCGCCGCTGATAGTGCTGCCCGCGACTTCGATCACGGCTATACCCAGCAGCTTGGCCTCGCCCTCATCGGCGACGCCTCGCGCTGGCAACGCGGCGCGGAATATCTGCGCGTCGCCGCGCGCGGCTTGCCTCTGCAGGCTCCGTCGATTTTCGTGTCTATTGCCCGCACCTACGCGAGCGCTGGGGACGGCGCCAGCGCCTGGAGGAATTATGAGCTAGCCAGAAACGCAGGTCGGGCTGTCGGGGTCAAAAACCTGGGTGAGGAAGACAAGCAGGCCTACTTTGCCGCGGTCAAGGTTCTGGCGGACGCCGCCCTGGCGAACAACCGGATCGATTTTGCGATTGAAAACTATCACCTGTTCACCGAAAGCGACCGGAGCGGCTTGGAGACCTTGCGCACTTTGGCGGATCTTTACGAGCGCAAAGGAAACCTGCTTTATGCCTGCCGCGTTACGGAGCAGGCGCTGCTTTACAACGGCAAGGACAAGGACCTGCTCACGCGCAAAGATAAGTACTATTACTCCATTGAGCCGGAAGTACTTAAGGCGAGCCTCGATCAGAGCCGCGACTGGTTTGATGTCGGCTACTGCCTCAAGAAATCGCAAACGGTGCTTGACGCCAAGGTCTGGGATCTTGATTCGCTGGACTGGGCCCAGCATCTGGCGGAATTGGCGCGAATCGTGAAGCCGGAAAGTCTTGCGGCGAAGCTGCTGCGGGCGCGGGCACTGCTAAAGCGCGGGGAAAAAGAGCAGGCGCTAAAAGTGCTTGAGGAGATCCACTCGCCTCGGCCGCAGAAATTTGCCAGTGGCGAGGATGAAGACGCCTGGTACCTGGGATGCAGGCTTCTGGGTGATCTGTATCTGTACGACTTTAACAAGCCCGATCTGGCGGTTGGGTGCTTCAAGTGCTACCTGGAGACCTCACGGAGCGGCGCTGACACTCTCTATCGGCTGGCCCAAGCATACGAGCATCTCGGCGATCTTCCGCGGGCGATCAAATACTACAAACAGGTTACTTCTTACAGCAGCCATCCGCTGGCCCCAGACGCGCAGGACGCTCTCAGGCGTCTCGGCGCCGCCTAGGTTGAGCAATCATTTCACCTGCAACCGCGCCGCGGCCAGCGTATTGTAAAGCAACATCGTGATGGTCATCGGGCCCACACCGCCGGGCACCGGACTGATGGCTGAGGCAACCTGGCTGACCGCCGGGAAATCGACATCGCCTACCAGCTTGCCGTCGGCGAGGCGATTCGTGCCGACGTCCACCACCACCACCGCGCCTGGCCGGACCATGTCTGCCTTCAGGAACGAGGCCTGGCCGATGGCGGCGACGACGATGTCGGCGCGCCGGGTGAGGTCCGCCAGATTGCGGCTCTTGCTATGGCAAATGGTAACCGTGGCGTTGGCGCCGGCGGCCTTCTGCATCAGGATGAGGCCAAGCGGTTTGCCGACAATGTTGCTGCGCCCCAGGATCACGACGTGCCGGCCGGCGATGTCGACACCGTTGCGCAACAGCAATTGCTGCACGCCATGCGGCGTGGGGGGCAAGTAGCGCGGCTGCCCTGCTGCCAGCAGGCCGAGATTCTCTGGGCTGAACCCGTCCACATCTTTGAGCGGATCGACCGCCTGGATGATGGCTGCTTCTTCGATCTGGCTTGGTAACGGAAGCTGCACCAGAATGCCGTGCACCCTGGCATCCGCGTTCAGGCGTGTGATGAGTGTGAGCAACTCGTCCTGAGTCGTGTGTCCCGGCAATTCATGCAACCAGCTGTCAATGCCGGCCTTCTCGCAGGCCTTGCGCTTGTTGCGCACATAGACCTGGCTGGCAGGATTGTCGCCGACCAGGACCGCAGCGAGGCCGGGCCTGATACCATGCTGCTTGACGAAAGCGGCCGCCTCGGCGGCGATTTCTGTTTGCATGGTTTGGGCGAGCTGTTTGCCATCGAGTAACTTTGCGGTCATGCAAAGTCTCCGGAAGCCAAGATAACGGAAAAATCGGCCAAGCCCGAAGGTTAATCTTAGCACGTCTTGAGACCGCCCTTGTGGTCAACCAGCAAGTAGGCATTTGGTACGGCAGGGCGCCGAATGCAAATATTCTTGCCCTTTCGCTTTGGAAGACTTTACCAAAACCGCTTTTGCTGCCTAGAATAAAACTAGGTCGCCACCGCCGCGCTCTAAATGAATTAGACATGGCGACATCTGCCCCCCCGCATTGTCGAGCGACATGGAACACATGCAAACACCGGGTACCAAAAGCCACCAGCCCACCGTCCTCGTGGTTGAAGACGACGAAACGGTCCGGGATGCGATGACACGCATTCTCGTCCGCGAGGGCTATCTCGCTCTCACTGCGGAAACGGGTCACGATGCCCTGGGATTCTTGCGGACTCCGCTTTCCCCCATCAATGTCGTGATTCTCGACGTGCATCTGCCTGACGTGAGCGGCATCGAACTGTGCGCGCGCATTCGGGAATTGCATCCCAACATACCCATTGTGGTGTGCACCGGAGAGGCGGAGCCCGCAGAGGGCGCCCAACTTCTCGAACTCGGCGTGCACCGCTATTTCCGCAAACCAGTGGCTGTCGACGAATTGCTGGCCACGGTTGAAGCCGCTCTGTCTTGAGCCAGCTTCCTTATCTTTTGCAGTCTGACCTCGCTTACCCAGCTTCGACAATCATTTTGGGCAGACTCTCGGTTGAATTCCGGCGCGGCCCTCGCTATCACTTCGTTCATGAGAAGAACACCAAGGCCGCCGCTTGGACGGCCTCTTATCCTGACCATTGCTATTCTTCTCGCAGGCTTCCGGAGCGCAGCGGCCCAAGATCGCGCGCCGCCGCAGACCGATCCTCTTTCGGAGCCGGTGTTGCCGCGCGACTTTTCGATTCGCTGGGAGCCGCAAGCCAGCGAACTTTCCTCCGTGGCGCGGCCGGCGCCGCTGCGCTTGTTTTCCATGCCCACCGCCATTCCGCAAAGCCCGTTCGGTCTTGACACCGATGATGACCTGCTCGACCCGAACGGCGAAGCATTTCCAGCGCCGGACGACGACCGCATTCAAGTGAGCGTCGGCATGGACAATCCCTTCTTCGACTTCCGGCGGCGTGGCGACCCGGGCGGCGTGGGCTATTACAAAATCTACTCGCAGGCCCTGCTCTGGGACACCCACACCACGGCCTTCAGCCTTGGACTGCAGGCCACGACTCCCGCGGGACTGGACGCCGACGGCATTGCGACCGGGCCCACGCACATCTGTCCAAATTTTGCCTGGCTTTATGACATCGGCGGTGGCGCGGCTGTGCATGGCTTTATCGGACAGAACCTACGAACCGGGGCGCACTGGGATGACCAGCTCATGCGCGCCCTCAAGTATGGATTCGCGTTGCAAGGTCCGACGCTGGGATCCGGCTGCAATCGCAATCGCGGCGTTCACCTGTTTGTGGAGGCGCTTGGCCGCTATCGCTACGACGGCATCGACACGCCGCAGCGGCCGATTCATAACTGGGAAATTCTTCCCGGCGTGGAATGGCGCCTGAACCAGAACTGGTGGTTCACCGGCGGCTACCTTCTTCCCATGACCGATTCTGCCGCTGACGGCCACCGCGTGCAAATTAACTGCATGTTTCGATTTTGAACCGCCGCAGTCTCAGCGTGGGACGGCTCGGCCATCCGTGCGAAGGAATTCCAGCCACGTCCGGCCGCCGATGTCGATCGCCAGTTCGCAAGGACTTGCGGGCGCGGCTACCAGGCTGGCCCGGTGAAGCCCCAGCGCGGGGTCGACCGATGCGCCGCGCACGCAAAGCAAGAATCCAAATGGCTCCGGCTTGTCTCCCGGCAATAGCTCGCGACGCCAGACCTGCAAGCGCATTTCGACGATTTGGTTGGCCAAATCCTTCAAGGCTAAGTCCGAGGC
>DASZFN010000389.1:0-2684 GCA_035939715.1 Gemmataceae bacterium
TAGCCGAGGTAAAGCCAGCGTGCAGGCTGGCCACATAACGCAACTGCCTGTCGCGTGGTGCCGCCACCAGCAGGCGGCGGAATCCGTGCCGCCCCGGCACAAACCCCACGATTACGCAAGGCAAGAGCCGGGCCGGCTTGATCTTCTGCCAAGAAGCCGAGCGCCGACCTGGCAGATAAGGGCTGCTTAAATGCTTGGCCATGACGCCTTCTTGGCCTTGCGCGACTGCCTGCTCGAAGAAGGCCTGGCCAAAGCCGACGATGCCTTCGGAAAACACCAGCCGCGGCTCAGCAAGCTGCTCCAGCAGTTGTTGCAGTACCTGACGTCGGCGGTAGAGCGGTTCGGCCAGTAAAGATCTGCCTTGATGACAAAGCGCATCGAAAAGGACATAGGTGACCGGCTCCGCTTGGCTGCGTTGGCGGATTTTGGTGGGGCAGCCAAGCTGGTGCCGTGCCAGCATGGCTTCCAGATCGGGCAACCCATCCCGGAGCAGCACCAACTCCCCGTCCAGCACCGTGCCCGAGGGCAAGCCAGTCAGCATCTCCAGTTCCGGATAGCGAAATGTATAATCGGCGAGATCTCGTCCCCAGAGCTGCCAGCGGCCGTCCGCGCTGGCAGCCAGGGCACGCACGCCATTCCACTTCACCTCAAAGAGGAATTCCGGGGAGTCGAATGGCTCTGCGCGAGCTGCTAGCATCGGCAAGAAGGGAGTGATCATGCTGACCTCCGCGAGGCTTTCTTCCTTCCTGGTCGTTTTGCGGGCGCTTTGTCGGCTGCGCCAACCTGCTGTCCCAGCGCCTGCGCCACGCTTTGCTTCAAGGCATCCAGCAATTGCAGGACGGGCACTTCTTCTTCGACAGGCGCTTCGAGCTTGCGTCCCTGCAAGGTCGCCTCAACGAGTCTCTGAAGTTGCTCTTGTCGATCATCACGGTATTCGGACCAGGGAATGGGTTGACTGGCCGCCTGGATTAACGTGCCGGCGAGTTCGCGTTCAGCATCTGTGCACACGCCGGCACGGAGATCCGCTTCCAGCGGGGTACTGGCTCGGAGTTGCCCGGGATAATGCAGGACATGCAGGACCAGGATGCGGTTGGCCGGACGCAGGGCAATGAGAGATGGTTTGACAGAACCACCCGGCCCAAGGCCCCACTTACCATGCTGACGCATCGCTTCGGCCAGCACCGCATAGGGGTGGTGAGCCGCTGGGCCATCGGGCAGGAGATACAAAGTGCGTCCGGAGAAGAGCGCGGGGTCGAGCTGTCCGGCATCGAGGAAGCGTTCTACGCTTAGGGCCCGATCTTTAGCTGGCCTAAGCTTGTCGAGCTCGGCTTCGTCAACGACGACGTACTGGTCCGGCGCGTATTGGTAGCCGCTGGCCAGGGCGCCGGCTTCTACCTTGCCATGAACCGGGCAGCACTTCTCATGGCGGATGCGCTGACCGCAGCCCGCATGGAGTTGGTTCAGATGAATCTCCTGGCTGGTGGACGTGGCGGGATAGGCCTTTACCGGCACCGCCACCAAGCTGAGCTTCAACAGCCCCGACCAACTGGCCCGGCCGCGAGGAGTGGTTGCGCCGGCCGCGGTTAGATCGATTGCGGCCTGCGAGACAGCCGCCTCGCCTAGATTGGCGGAATTCTGTGCATTCATAAGGTTGCTCCGACAGAAGAGGTAAAGCCGTAGAAACCACGGATGGCGCGCGACCAGATTGCGTCAAGACATTACGGACCGTCCGTGTGCACTTCCCGGCAGGTCATGAGATTTCGGTCGGAATTGGACCCTGTGCGCAGACTTGCATTGTCACGCGCAGAATTGCTGAACAAATCCAGGGCAACGATAAGCTAACGGGTATCCGTCACATTATTATTGCGCAGTTTCCTTAGGATTTTAGCTGTCGCCTACTCCACCAATTAGTATCGCGGCCATTGCGGTTCTGCCTGCCGGCGCGGAAGCGGCGCCGGAGCAGTGTTGGCGTCAAAACCGTTCCCGGCAGCGTCAACCTGTACCAGCCGACTTTGGGCCAAGGCCAATGATCGCGGCCAACGCCTTAGAGCCCGCTCGATCTGCTGCCGCTGGGTCTCCGGACGGGTGTGCGTGTAGAGCGCCGTCATACCCAGTCCGCTTCCTGTGCTGGGCCGATGCCCGAGTGTGAGCTGTCTTATGAGCGGATCGACGTTGGCATCTTGCAAGAGCGTGGCAAAGGTATGCCGCCATGATTTGGGACAGGTAGCCTCGGGACGGCCAATGGCCCGCATGGCACGAACAAATGCCAGGCGCACGGCGTCGGCCTTCACTGCCCCGGCCTCACGCCAGATCGCGCGGGCGATGCTCAGCACCTCGGTCCGCGACAGCAGTTGGCCGCAGGCTTGCTGGCGCTGTTGGCATATGCGCTCCAGCGCTGCGCGATCGCCAACGAGGACTGGCGTGTCTCCTTTGGTGAACCGCTCGCGCAGGAACACTGGGCCGCTGGTCCGCGTACCAATCACCCCGCGCAGCACGTCGACAACCTCGGGCAAGAGCGGCACCGCCCGCTCGGTGCCTGTTTTGACCCGCCAGCCCAGCGCAACTTTGTTGCGGACGTGCAGCCAACCGCCCTCAAGGTCCACGTCCTCAATGAGCAGATGCACCAATTCGCCGACCCGTAGACCAGTCTTGGCTAAGGTGAACTGGATCGGCCATCCCCAATT
>DASZFN010000390.1:0-2008 GCA_035939715.1 Gemmataceae bacterium
GCCTGCCACAGCCCATTCCGTAAGTTGAGCCAGGGAAAACTTTTTCTGGTGGAAACGGAACCTCTCGAAGGCTTGGAGTTGAGGCGGGCGCACTGGAGAGGAAAGTCTTCCCATCACATCGAGTACTACTGGCTCTGTGACCAGTGCGCGTTCGTGCTCACGCTTTCGTACGAAAAAGGGCGCGGCGTGGTCACAGCTCCACGGCCCGAGTTCGGGCAGAAGCGGCCCGCCGCCACGGCGCGTACGGCAGAAATGCCCAGCGGTGAAAGCAGCCGCAGAGAGCAGTCGGCTTAAGAAGGAAGGCAGCCACCATGGACAACCCGAAGATGCAGGAGTGTACGATTTGCGGTGAAGAACGATCAGCGGGGCAGGTGTGGTTCCTGGTTGCTGAAAGCCATTGGGAAGATAAGCTGAAGGTCCTCCAATGGCAGGAGGAGTTGGCCAGGCGGCGGGGGATTTACGCGGCCTGCAGCGCGGGCCACGTGGAGGAACTGGTGGTTCACTGGATGACAACGGGCAGCCTGGATTATCCGTTTGCCACGGTTGGACTCAAGCCGGAAAGGCAACAACAACGGCGCGGGTGGATCTTGCCCACGATTGAGGAGCCCGATACCAAGGGCGCCCGGCTGATCGGCGAATTGGCGGTTGATCGGGAGAGCGTACGGCGGGCCCTCCGAGAGGATCCTGATTCGCTGCAAGTGATCCTGGACGAACTGCTCAACGCGTTGGAGCGCGAGACGACCGGAACCACGGCGCGGTTCGAGTCGGCAGATGCGATGTGCTACGGCTTCCCCCGGCAGATCTGAGACCCGTCGAGAAGCACACTCAAGCGTCCTCGGATTTTTTCCAGGCATGCCAGTCGCTGGTGACCGCTTTTTCCATCTCTTTGGCGGCGGTGAACAGCCAGTTTGGTTTGAGGCGGCTGAGGTGGCGGTGGACATATTTCCGCGCGTCCACGGTACCCAGGTGAATGTTGGCCGTTTCCCATCCCATAGCAGAAAGTAGCCGGAGTTCGTCCCGGTCGGTCGGCAGGGAGCTCAGTTCGATGCGCGAGCAATGTGGCGACAGGCGGCGGATGATCCAGCGTCCGCGCAATTGAACAAAAGGATCGGGGCAGCGTACAGCCCGGCTGAGGATTGCGTGGTACAAGATCTCCGAAGGTCCTTCGTCTCCCCTAGCCCAGTAAACCGAGGACGGCACGAGCGCCTTGGCCTCTCGGGCGATTTTGGCGCCGTGGCACAGCGCGATTGCGACCAGCCGGACGTGCCCTAAACTTCCCAGACCAGCAACCCGCCGGACAGTCCTGTAACTGAGACCGTGTTCCGGCATGAGGTGCTCCAGGGCTTCCTGCGCGCTGGCCGGAATTTGCCCGCTGATTCTGGGCAAGCCGTCCATCTTTTTCCAGAAATGCACCGGATCGCGCAACTCTCCGGTCGCAATCTGGCGTAACCAATTGTTCTCTTCCTCGAGCACGAAGGGACGGCCGTGTCTTGCCAGAGATTCCTTGTAGCCTTCCAGGATTGATGCGCACGCGTCTTTCGCCTTCAATGCCAGGTGGCCGGCTGCGATGGCGAACATCGCGCTTGTGGCCAGCCGCACCAGATCGATGGTGTAGGGCAGGACCGCGGCTTCATCGAAATCATTGACTCCCCAAACCAGGCGGCCTTCGATGTCACGCCAGGTGCCAAAATTCTCGACGTGAAGATCGCCCACTGCGAGAACCTGCGGAGCCGTGGCCAGATCAGGGCAAACCTCGGGCCAGATCTGCATCCAGCGATAAAAAGTTGCACGAAGAAAAGGAAATACCGCTTCCGCCATGTGCTGGTGTTTCAGGCGGAGGTCAGGCTTTACCAGCGTAGTGTGGCGGCCGAGCCACTCTTCAAAACGATGGGTTGCCTTGACAATATTCATTATTCATTGCCGTCCGGTTGGCAACGATAGAGCCGCCTCCGGCAAATGTCAACGCGGCGCATGGACTTCCTCGAGAAAGCCTGTACAGCATTCAACC
>DASZFN010000391.1:0-5273 GCA_035939715.1 Gemmataceae bacterium
GATCGTGTTTGCCAGGCCGTCCGGAAAATCTTTCGGCATTACCAGCCCATTGGTCTCAAATGAGGTCCCGTCGCCGGTAAACACTTGATAAAAGGTAGAGTCGGGGGCAACGGAGTCACGTCCTGCAACCGGGGCATATGCGCGCGGCATCTTCTTGCTGAGGCGCTGATTGTGAGGACTATCCCAGGATTCATCGAGATGAAACTCCGCGTATAGCCCCGCTTGGTCGAGAAAGGGAAGAATCGCAACCCGCCAGCTAAGCAGCGGGCGCCCGTCCTTGCCGCGCACGGCGGCCGGCGGGAGATGGCCATACGTGTCCTGATATTGGAGAATGGCCAGCGCGATTTGTTGGAGGTTGTTTGCGGACTGCATCCGGTCCGCGCCATCCCGGACGCTTCAGGTCGCCGGCAGCAAGGCCAGGAAGCCGATACTGATGACAGAGAACCATATGCCGGCCAGCGCCGCTGACTTCCCGTCTATGGCGTGTGCGGCGCGGCGGATTTCCCTCCTTCCCCAGACGCCCAGAGCGATGGCGCAAGGGGACAGCTGCGTCGTCGCGCTCGTCGTAGAACAGTTGCATTACGTCTGGCCCCGCTTCTTGATCAACAGTTGCCAGACTGGTTCGGAATTGGATGAGGAAGCGGCGAACCAGAGGCTGACTTGCAATTCTTGCTCACTCCTCTGCCGGCCACGGTTCACTCACGGCCAGCTTCCTCGATGATCGCGTCCGCCTCATACTGGAATGGCGTCACGCCGAATCGCCCAAGGGCATCGAGAAATTCAGCACGGGACAAGGCCGCCACGCGGGCCGCTCGCTCCTGTGACAGAAGTTTCAGCTCGTACCACTTGACCGCCGCGGCCAGACGCAATTCCTTGGCAAAACCCTGTGGATCTTTGCGTAAGGCCGCGAGGGCTTCTTCGGGCATGTCAATCGTCATCTGTACCATCGTAGGCTTCTCCGCAGCTTCAACGCAGTCGCCGCCGCCCTGATTAACCAATTGTCTATCGTACCACGTTGACCTATTCCTTATTTGACCGTTCCGCCGCATGACTGCTTTGTGACAGCGGGCAATGCATTCGGCCTGATGACAGCCGGAATCGATGCTGCCGTCGTCCGCTCTGAACGGTACCGGCCAGGTTCTGGCTTGCTGAACGGTGCGGAACCGACAGGTCACTTCTGACAAGTCCGGCACGCTTTTTGCGCGAAGGGTATTGCCGGAAGAAGCCGAGTCTCCCGTCGCAAAGACACACATCGAAGCGGTGCGGAAGTACGAGGCCCGTTGCCATGTCACATCCCGAAGAAGCCTTGCATGAACAGAAGGAGTGGCTTCGTGTCACGCTTTCCAGCGTTGCTGATGGCGTCATCACCACCGACATGAAAGGCAATGTCACGTTCCTGAACCCTGTGGCTGAGAGGTTGACCAGCTGGACGCAGGAGGCAGCAGAAGGGAAGTCTCTGAACGAGGTGTTTCGGGTCGTCAACGAGGCGAGTGGCCAACCAGTCGAGAACGCTGCCACCAGAGTCTTGCGTGAAGGGCCGGTCATCGGACTGGCGAATCACACCCTCCTCACCGCCAAAGATGGCACCGAACGGCCCATTGAGGATAGTGCCGCCCCGATCCGCAACCGGCAGGGCGAGATCGTGGGTGTCGTGTTGATCTTCCGCGATGTCAGCGAACGTAGGCGGGCAGAGCAGGCGGTACAGAACGCTCTGGACTTCGCGGAGGGCATCATCGCCACGTTGCGAGAGCCGTTCCTTGTCGTGCTTGATAAACACCTGCGGGTTGTAAGGGCAAACCGCTCCTTCCAGCAAGCGTTCCAGGTGTAGAACCCGCAATTGAAAGATGTGCGGCTGATTGCCATGACCGGGTACGGACAGGACGAGGATCGCCGTCGATCAGACGAGGCAGGCTTCGACGTTCACTTGGTCAAGCCAGTCAAACCCGAGGCACTCCAAGAAGTCCTGGCGGCCCTGACGAAGCAGCGATAAGGACCCAGATG
Source organism: Gemmataceae bacterium (assembly GCA_035939715.1). Lineage (GTDB taxonomy): Bacteria > Planctomycetota > Planctomycetia > Gemmatales > Gemmataceae > DASZFN01. The sequence goes on from DASZFN010000391.1 coordinate 2,002, forward strand.
AGATGATCCAGGAGACGGGCAGCCAGCAAGTAAGCAGGCCTTAAGCTGGAATCACTTCTTCACCACGTCGTAGCTTTCCACCGTGAACCGGATCTTGACCTGGCGCTGAACCGGGGGTACGCGAATCCTCTGGTATAGACGCGGATCGAAGTAGTCCTTCAAGACAGGCGGGCGCGGATCCTTGAGATAGAGATCGGCACGCTTGCGCAGATTGCCGACGGCGACGCTCTTCAACTCCCGGCGCGTGGCCGCCTGCTGAATCAGACAGGGAACTTCCTTGACGCCCAGGTCGCGCAGGGCATAGGCGCGGTGGGTGCCGTTGTTCAGGACAATGCGTCCCTCCGCGGCAATGGCGCTCAGATAATTGGCGCCGAATCCTACCAGGATGCCGAGCACACCCACAATCGGTCCGTGACTGACCAGGTTCGGCACTTGCCCGGGCTCGAGAACCACGGACTCGAGGAAGCGGATGTCGTTGGACTCGGACGTGAAGACATAGGTATCCGAAGAGACCGCCTGCACATGATGGGAGACAGCCCGGTGATCCACGGGCAGACAGGTCTGGAACACCTGTCGCGCATCGGGCGCCGGGCCCAGCCGCTGTTTCAGGCGCTCGACCTGGACCAAGTTGAGCACCTCTTGCCGGACTACCAGGCGGTCTAGGTCCACGAGACCGATCTTCACGGGCAAGCGAAACGCCTTCGGGAAGATGGGGTCCGAGCGGACCTGGTCTGCGAGGGGTTCCAGCTGCGGGGGCAGCGGCCGGATCTCGGGATGGTCTGCCCAGGCGGGTTCCGTGAGCCGGAGCTGAAGCAGGTACACGGAAGCGGCACGCCATTGTTCGGCAATACGCTGCAGCCGGTTCGGTTCGCTGTCCGGGACTTCCTTCAAGAGGAAATCGCGATACTGCTCGAACGGAGTGCCGGCCACCAGGTAGAGGTAGTCTTCCAGGTCCGGGCGCCTGGGCGAGGGCGCCCTGCCGTTGGCTGGTAGAGAGAAGACTTCGTCCACGGCGGTAGGATTCACCGGCACTCCTTCGAGACGGTAACGGGCGAGAGCCGGCGCGGGCGCGGCCGGGATAGCCCGGTTGCGCCGGCTCAAGTCTTGCACATCTCACGAAGCCGCAGCGCCAGGTAAGCCTGGCCCCGCGCCGCGGCATTGATTCGCTACACGACCACCTGTCCGTTGATCGTGGCGCCGACGGCGGGCACGATCACAGTTCCCGTTGGGGCCGTGACTCCCGGCACGGTAATCGTTTCTGCGCCGGCGGGAATGGTCACGCCGCTGAGGATGGTGGCCCCGGTGGGCAGTATCTGCCCGGGCAGCAGCACGACGAAAGCGCCGGTCGGCACATTCACACCCGGCACCGAGATAGCCACGCCGCCAGCCGGCACCGTGACGCCCGGCGTAATGGCTGTGCCGGGCGGAAGAGCAACGGCAGCCGCGCCGCCGGTATTGCGTACCTGGCTGGCCGAGCCGCTCGTGTTGAGAGTGTCGCTGGCGGAGCCGCTGGTGTTGCTGCCGCTGGTGTTCCGCACCTGGCTGGCGGAGCCATTGGTGGCGACGGCGCCGCTGCCGCCAACCGTCACGCCATTGATGGTGGCGCCCGCCGTCGGCACAATTATCGTTCCGGCCGGGACGGTAACGCCTGGAATCGCTATGGTTTCCGCGCCGGCGGGAATGGTCACGCCGCTCAAAATGGTCGCCCCCGTTGGCAAGGGCTGACCGGGGAACAAAACCAGGACCGCACCTGGCGGCAAGGTCACGCCAGGAAGAGAGATAGCGACACCGCCGGCCGGCACAGTAAAGCCCGAGATAACGGTCGTGCCCAGGGGCAGCGCCACATTGGCTCCAACGCTCGATGTATTAAAGGTGACGCTGGACGAGCCGCTATTGGTGTTAACGGTCTGGCTGGCTGAGCTGGTGGAACCAGGCGGATCGGCCATGGTCAGGGCGGCGACAAAGGTGCTCGCAGCGGTCGGATCGGAGTTAAGCTGCAGGAACTGGTTGAATGAGGTCTGCGCTTGCACGTTCGTCCCCTCGGGACTGCTCAGCACCAGCAAGGCCACTTGCTGACGGGAAACGCCGGCGTCCAGGGCGGCGGTGAAGGCTTGCAAGCCAAAGGCATCGGGAGCCCGATGCAGCACGTCCTGGTAAAGGGCTTGCAGGAAGCCGGCGTTGGTGCCGCCGGCGCGGACCTGGAAATACTCCTGGGAGCCGATGATGATCGAGTCTACCAATTTGATGTTGCCGCCCGTGGCCAGGAAATTGACAAAGGCATTGAGCCCACCCGGGTCCGCGGCGCGATGCAGCAAGGTTTGGTACGCGTTTTGAACCGCATCAATGCGGAACTCCAGACTGTTGACAATGCTCAGGGCAACCTGCATGGTGGTGGCCTGGCCGGAGTCCAGAAGGCTGGTCCAGCCGGCCAGCCCGGCGGCATCCGGGGCGCGGTGGAGCAGGTCGTTATAGGCGGCGGTCACAAACGCCTGGTTGGCGGACAGACCGCTTTGCAAAACCGTACGGTCTTCCAGGCTTTCGAAGGAAGGTTGGCTTTTGCGGATCGGCCGCGTAGGTGCGGCTTTGACGAGCGACGAGCGCACTGCGCGATACCAGTTTCGCATGGATGCTACCTCGTTGAAAAATGGATGAATCTTTGCGGAGGGTCGCCGTGGGAGAGCGGTGGGTCGCTTCCTTGTCTTCAGGCGAATGCCCCGAGGCAGAGCCCGCTGCTCTGCCTCCTGACAACGAGCCCATTGCAGGAGTCCCGGCCTCCTTTTTCAACAGGCCCTTAGCCATGATGGCAAACAGAATGCCGATACTATCGAGCCGACACGAATTGCTCTATTTGTAACTCTGCATTGGATGTGACTTGCAAACGGCGCATCGGCAAGGCCGCTCGGCCCCCCTGCAATGTCAGTCCCTTGTCACAGGGTTCGGCGCCCCTGGCTTGTCGCTGCCTGTCTTTGCGAAGACGGCTGCGCGGGTTAGCGGTGCGCTGTCCGGCCAGACAAAAGGCCTTCCTGTCGGTTAAATTTAATGTTTCGTGCTTTTGCCGCGGCGGCCAACCATCCAGACGATTTGGTTCATGTCACACTTACTCGCTCAATAGGGAGAGCAGCGAAGCGCGCCGCGCTACCCTGCCCCCATCTTATGAAATGAAGCGGCATGTAACTTGCACTGCAGCAGAACGCAATATGTTCAGGAAGGATGAAGGATGAAGGAAGATGAGAAGGACGCGTCCGGTTCGGATTCATCCTCCGGCGTCCATC